>CAYSVE010000098.1:0-12256 GCA_964434365.1 uncultured Anaerolineaceae bacterium
CTTCCGGCAGCATGCCTTCGAGGATCATCAGGCCGATGGTGTTGCAGGCGTAACCGGCCAGCGCCGGGTCCCAGAAGCTCACGAGGTCCACAGCGCCAGATTCAACCAGCGCGCGGGAGTCGTTGGCGAGGCCGGTGCCCACCACGTGGATTTCATCCTGCAAGCCAGCTTCTTCGACGGCCTGGCCCACACCCAACACGTCGGTGGAGGCGCTACCCTGGACACCCTTCAGTTCGGGGAAGGTGATGAGGAGTTCCTGCATACGCTCGTAGGCGACGGTCGCATCGTCGAAGGACTCGTTCTTGTCGCCAACGAATTCCATGTTCGGGTAGGCTTCCATCTGGTGGGCGATGGCTGCGTCGACCCACTGGTTGTGCGTCTCGCTCGTGAGGCTACCGACGAAGACGGTGTACTGGCCCTCTTCTTCCATACCGGCGGCCAGCGCGTCCATCAGATGAACACCGTAAGCAGCGTTATCGAAGGCTTCGATGTCGAAGTCCACGTTTTCCTGGCTGGAGGCCTCGTGGGTGATGACGACGACGCCCTCTTCACGGGCGCGGGCCAGCACCGGCTCTACCGTTTCTGGCTGGAAGGGGATCACGCAGAGCGCGTCGACACCCTGAGCGAGGATGTCCTCGATCACCTGTACCTGCTGGGCGGCGTCTGCCTGGGCCGGACCCTGCTGGAAGGCGGTAATATTCGGGTAGTCGGCGTCGAATTGGGCGATGCCCTCTTCCATGCGGTCGAACCAGGCGATACCGGAAATCTTCACGACGGTGGCCATCGTCCACTCACCAGTTTCGGCGGGGACTGGCTCCGGGGCCATCATATCATCCTGGGCAGATACCACCAGCACAACGCTGAGGGCAAGGCAAAGAACGAGCAACAGACGAAGTGTCTTTTTCATGGTACTTAAAGCTCCTTAAAACGTAAGCATTTTGCTTGCATGAAATCGTTTACGCGACTTCATGCTACAGATTGTATTGCGCCAAAGCGCCCTTGCCAACCAATTGGAATGAGAAAAACCTTAATCCCCGCTGAATTGGTCGATAAAGCGCAGGTCCTGCCACGGCGGGTTTTCCTCGTACAGCTTCGGGTTCAGCACCTGCGGGCGCGGGTCCTCGGCTTCATCCAACTGCTTCACCATCCACTTGGGGTATGGCGTGCCGGGGTGCGAGGCTGCGTCGAGTTCGGCTATGTCCTCCGCCGTAAGCTCGAGGTCTGCCGCCGCGATGTTGTCCTCAAGGTGTGCAAGTTTGCGCGCGGCGATAATCACGCTGCTGACGGCAGGCTGCGCCAGTGTCCACGCGATGGAGACCTGCGCGGCGCTCACACCGTGGCGCGCTGCGACCTGCTTCACCACATCGACGATGTCGTGGGCTTTCTCGCGCTCGAACATCACGAACTGCCCGGCCTCGGCGAAGCGTGTCCCCTCCTCAGGGTCGGCGTTGCGGTCGTACTTCCCAGCCAAAAAGCCGCCTGCGAGCGTGCTCCACACGAGGATGCCCACGTTGTAGTACGCCGCGAAGGATTGGAACGAGTGCTCCAGGCCACGCCCGAGCAGGCTGTAGTACATCTGCGCAGTGGCGAACTTTTCCAGGTTGAGTTGCTTCTGCGTTTCGATCGCCAGCGCACCCTGCCACGACAGGTAGTTGCTAAAGCCGATGTAACGCACCTTGCCCTGCCGCACGAGGTCGTCCATCGTGCGGACGGTCTCCTCGATGGGGGTGTTGCTATCCCAACCATGGAGTTGATACAGGTCGATGTAGTCGGTTTGCAGGCGCTTGAGGCTGCTCTCGACGCCGCGCATGATGTTCACCCGCGTTGCGCCGCTGCGGTTGAAGTTGTCGTCGCTCATCGGCAGGCGCACCTTCGTGGCGATGACGAGTTCCTCGCGCTTGCCCTTGATGGCGTTGCCGACCAGCGTTTCACTCTCGCCACGGCTGTAAACATCTGCTGTGTCGATGAAGTTGATGCCCCGCTCCAGCGCGAAATTGATCATCTCGGTGGTTTCGGCCTGCCCGAGGTTGCCCATGTTCATGCCGGTGCCGAACTGCATCGTGCCCAGCGACAATGCACTGACGATGAGGCCGCTGTTACCCAGTGTACGATATTGCATGGTGTTAACTCTCCCCTCGTGCGTGGTTGGCGGCGGCGTCCCGCATCATCGCGATGGCGCGCGCGCCGGGGTCCATCTTTCCAGCGGAGCGCTCCTGTTGCCAGCTTGCCCGCCCAATTTGCGATTGCATGTCCTTCGTATCCTCGGCGCCTTTTTGGGCCGCATCGGCAGCCGCACGGAAGAACGCGCCCAGGTCGGCATCGTCGCCGTCGTCGGCCACGACCTTACGCATCGCCGCGATGGCCGGGTCGATGGCGTCGAGCATCGTTTTATCGCCGATTTTCGCGCCGCCGCGCTCCATCAACGCATCGAGGGCGGCTTGTGTCGCGTCTGCGATGTTCGCCAGCGAGACGGATTCGTTGCCGCGCAGCGCCTTGCCGCCCTGCATCAGCACGGTGCCGAACAGCGCGCCGAAGCTCGACGGTGCGCCGTTGGAAAACGCCTTGCCCTGCTGGAACAAAAACTTGCCGACATCGCGCTCGGTGTCGCCTTCGGCCATGCTCTCCTTGATGGCCGTAAACCCACGGCTAACCGTGCGGCCCAGGTCGCCATCGCCGAGGGCCGCGTCGAGCGTCGTAAGTTCATCTTTATCCGCGATGAGCCGGTCGGCGACGGCGGTTAGCAGTTCCGCAACCTTTGCGGAATCGAGTGTAGTAGCCATGATGACCCGCCTAGGCGAACTGGCTCTGGTCGAAGAACGGCGAGCTTGCCGGGGCGTCCAGCAGGCGCTTCAGTTCGTCGTCGAGCTTCATCATAGTCAGCGATGCGCCCATCATCTCCATCGAGGTGGCGAAGCGGCCAATGTACGGGCGATATACGCTGATGTTGTTGGCCTTCAGCAGCTCCGTCAGCTTGCGGTACATGATGTACAACTCTTCCAACGGGGTTGCGCCCAGGCTGTTGAGCATCACCGTGATTTCGCTGCCTGCCAGGTCGATGTCGTCTAAAATGGGCTTCAGCAGCGCGTCGATAATTTCGTCGGCGGTCTTTAGCTTGGTGCGCTCCACGCCCTCCTCACCATGGATGCCCATGCCGATTTCCATCTCGTCGTCGCCGATTTCGAAGGTGGGCTTGCCAACCTGCGGCACGATGCACGGCCCCAACGCGACGCCCATGCTGCGTGTGTTCGCGAGGGCGTGCTCGGCGGCGGCCTTCACGGCGGCGAGGGGCTTCATTTCCTCGGCGGTGGCACCAGCAATCTTGAACGCGTAGATCATCCCGGCGACGCCACGGCGCTTGTCGGCCTTATCTGCCGGGGCGCTGGCGACATCGTCGGCGACGAGTACCGTTTCCACCTTGATGTCGTCTTCCATGTCCACATCATCGGCAGCCGAGGCGAAATTCAGCACATCGCCGCCGTAGTTGCCGAATAGGTGCAGCACGCCCGCGCCACCATGCACCGCGCGCGTCGTCGCGGCCATCTGGTCGACCGTGGGCGAGGCGAACACGTCACCGACCGCGCAGCCATCGAGCATACCCTTGCCCACGTAGCCGAGGAACACCGGCAGGTGACCGCTACCGCCGCCCGTCACAATGCCGACCTTGCCGTCGTTGGGCGCATCGGCACGGACAATGCCGTACAGTTCGCCGTTGGCCTTCTTCAGCTTGTCCGGGTGGGCCGCGAGGATGCCCTCTAGCATCTCGGGAACGTAATTTTCGGGGTCGTTCAAAATTTTCTTCATCTTCATGAGGTTCCTCTTAAACGTAAACGTTTGTCCATCTATGTGATAACGCATCGCAATCGAAAGCGCCACTGCAATTACTCAGCGTTAGGGTGGCGCATTGGTCACAACCCCCACCCGCTGGGGGTGATGATGCGCGCAGCGTGTGGGGGTGGCTGTTCGATGGTTCATTGACGGGTGCCCAGTTGCGAGGCGCTAATCTTGCTGGAACAACCTTGAGTGGTGCTAACTTGCAAGGGGCCAATTTGGGGGCTGCCAATCTAAACGTGGTCCAGTCTGATGCAATAATTACTGGCCAGGATGCAAAACGTAACCCCATCTACGACAAGTATTGGACACCCGACACCGACATGACCCGCTACACCGACCCCAATCACCCCGACTTCTGGCAACCCGGCTGGGCAAAGGACCAAGGGTAGGGCAGTAGGGGCGCAGGCGAGACGAAGTGAGCCTCGCCCACACACACCACCCACCAACCCTAACCACTCACCAGCCGCGCGAAGGCCCGCGCATTCTCGACAAGGTCGTCGCTGTGGCCGTACAACCCGCCCGCCACAAGGAAAATCACATCGTCGCCGTAGAACGCCCGCAGCTCCGGGATGCGCTGCAACGTCATGCCGCCGCCCGGCATCGGAAGGATGGGACGCAGGTCGCCCATCGGCTCCGTACAGCCATCGACCACACTGCGGCACTGTGCCTGTGTGTACGGAAAACGCCCCCCAAACGTGACGAAAATCGTTGCGTCGGCACCGCTCAGCCGCATGAGTTGCCCGTACGTAATACGATGCGACATGCCATTCTGCTCACTCGCGACGAAGCTGCCACTTAACGCGGGGTGGGCCAGCACCGGCAGCGCGAGATCGTCGTCTTCGGCGAGGCTGCGCATCGCATCGAAGCCGTTTAGGCCCCAACTCACCATCACCCCACCCGCACCCACCGACTTCGCAAAGTGCGCCCGCTCACGGATTTCATCGACCGGCGCGGTCACGTTCGGAACGTAGAGCGCGTTACGCCCCGTCTCAGCGTTGGCCCGCGCGACGGCCTCCGCGCACAGCCGCGCCCGGTCCTCGAAAGGGCAGAAGGGCTGGTTTGCAAGGCCGTGGTCATCCTTAATGATGTCCAGCCCACCGAGCGCAAACGCATACGCGATCTGCGCGCATTGCGCCGGGCGAATGCCCATCGGTTTGATAGCCGTGCCCACCAGCGGACGGTCCGGCACGTTCAGGCGTTCGCGCAGGCCCTTCACCCCAAAGCGCGGCCCCGCATACGCATCGAGGATGCGCTGCGGCAGGTCCATGCGCACCGCGACGATGCCGTTCTGCATACTCGTGTTGCCGAAGACCACGTTCAACAGTTGCGTGAGGCCCGTCCCGGCGCTTTCCACCGCATAGCTAATGGTCACCTGCGCGGACCCGACGCCCGGCACAATCTCTTCGATTTGGCCGACGATGTGCGCCGCGACATCGCCCGAGGGCACCAGCGTCGCCGGGAGTTCGACAGTTTGCTCCAGCGCGATGCCCGCCGCGACGGCGTCCACATCGTCGTGGAAAATCTCGTACACCACCCTGAAGCGTTCGCCGGAGAGGCCCGGCAGTTGCGTGTTTTGTGGGGGCGGCATCGGCTACTTGTTCTGCGCTGCGACGTGCTGCGTGACGCTGTGCATCAAGGCCGCCATTTGCGGGTAGGTGCGGATGTACTTATCCACGAAGAACTGATACGCCCCGTGGCGTTCCGCGTTCGGCTGAATCGTCTCTGTTGGCTTCACCATCGCATCGACGGCGTCTTCGACCGAGGCGTAGGCCCCGGCGGCGACGGCTCCGCAAATCGCCGAACCGAGCAGCGCCGCACTGTCGCCGGCCTCGGTGAGCGTGATAGGAATGTTGCTCACATCGGCATGAATTTGCATCCAGAAGGGGCTTTTCGTGGGGCCGCCGGTCGCAATCAACTCGCTGACCTCGTAGCCGTGCTCACGTTGCGTGCGCAGAATGTGCTCGGTGCCGTAGGCAATCCCCTCGATGATGGCGCGGTACACATGGGCCGGGGTGTGCGCCAGCGTAAAGCCCCACATCATGCCGCGCGCGTCGGGGTCGACGTAGGGGGTGCGGTTGCCCTGCCAGTAGTCCAGCACGATGAGGCCCTCCGACCCCGGGGGTAGCTTGTCGGCGTCCTCGGTCAGCAGGCTAAACGCCTCGACACCCGCTTCGGCGGCGCGCTGCTTGTAGTTCCCGCCGAAGTTCTCGGTGAACCACCGCACCACCGACCCGGTGGAAATCTGCCCGCCTTCGACGAGATAGGTGCCCGGGACGATCGCGTCGGTGTACGCGCCGAATATCCCCTTGCCATGGAACTGATGCCCGCTGATGCCCAGGTGCAAATGCGACGACCCGGTGATGAAGGCCATCTTCCCTGGCCGCACCACGCCCAGGCCCACCATCGCGACCATCGCATCGGCACCGCCTTGCCCCACCGGGATGCCCGATGGCAGCCCGAGTTCATCGGCGACGGTAGGCAACAACGTCCCGACCACCTGCCCGAGGTCGAGGATACGCGCGGGGAATTTCGGCAGAATATCGCCCAGGCCGATGCCCTCGTAGAAATCGGCAGGGAAGCCGCCTGCGTTGCGGTCGTAGTACCAGCGGATGCTCACGTTATCGATGCTGCCGGTCCATTCGCCCGTGAGCTTGTGCGTGAACCAGTCGTTGTACTCGCCGACGTAGCGTGTTTTGGCCCAGGTCTCCGGCTCGTTTTCCTTCAGCCACAACGCCTTACACGGCATCCACTCTGCCGAGACGTTGCCGTAGCCGTTGTACTTCAGCGCATCGTATCCGCTTTCGGCGATGCGGCGCGCCTGGTCGCTGCTGCGCACATCCATCCATATGACGGCGGGCCGCACCGGCTGGAAGCTCTCATCGAGCAGGACAACCGTACACGAGGTGAAATCTCCGCCAATGCCGATGATCGATTCCTTCGGTACACCGGCTTTTTCCATCGTGCCGCGCACCGCGCCCACAATCGACTGCCACCACTCGTCTGGCTGCTGTTCGGCCCAGCCGGGGTGCGGGTGCCGCAGCGGATATTTTTCGGCGTGGCTGGCGACGAGCGTGCCATCTAAACTGAAAAGGGCCGCGCGGGCACTCTCGGTACCGCCGTCTAAGCTGAGGATGTATTGATCGGTCATAAGTAAACCTGCCTTCGAAATAACAGTTTCTGGGGGTTGGCTTTCGCCGGAACCCGGCCCAAATTATAGACAGAAACCGTGCGCCGTGACGAATAGACACTGGCGGGGTATAGTCGCGGTGCTGAGGAACACCACACAGGGGACCAAAGACGTATGTTCAAAATCATTGCGCATCGTGGAGCTTCCGCCGATGCCCCCGATAACACGGCTGCCGCCTTCGCGCTTGCGCTGGAACAGCACAGCGACATGATCGAAACCGATGTTCGAATCACCGCCGACGGCGTGCTTGTGCTCGAACACGACGGCCATATCGGCGACCTCATTACCGCCGAGACCACGCTCCGCACGCTGCGCGAGGCCAACCCACACCTGCTGACAGTCGCGGGCGCGTTGGCCCAATTCGGCGACAAAATCCCATTTTGCTGGGAGGTCAAAGCGCCCGGCGTCGAATCGGCGCTCATCAATATGGTGCACGACCTCGTGCCGCCGCAGATTCGGCGTCAAACCGAGTTCACATCCTTCTGGATAGAAAGTGTGGCGACCCTGCGCCGCCACGCGCCAGAGAATCATGTCGGGTGGCTGACGCGCGCCTGGAGTGAGGAGGGCATCGAGGCGGCGAAGGCCGTGGGCGCAAGCCAGATGTGCCCGCCCGCGCAGGCCGTGCTCGATTTACCGCACCTGCTCGACTTCGCCGCCGAACTCGGCCTTCTTGTGCGGGTGTGGCTGGTCACATCGCCCGATATGACGCCCCGGCTCAACCAGCTTGGCGTGTACGGCGGCACCGTGAACTTCCCCGGCGCGACGTATGAAGCGCTACACCACCACGCCGACTGACGGCACCAGCCGGTCGTAGTAGATGCCGGGGCGTCCGCGCCGGTCTGCCGGGCGCGACATCATCCCGCCGTGCACAAACAGCGTCGCCGAGCCGCCGCCGTCGAGGTTGATCGCGTCCACGGCCCCGGCTTGTAGCAGTTGCTCGCATAGTTCGAGGAGCGTTGCGCCGACGCTGTCACGCTTAGTGCCCATGCCGGTGTTCACCCCGTCGATTTGCACCACGACGCGGTCACCACCCGCTTTGATGCCGATGGCCGTACGCGCTGCCCGGTAGCTGCCGATACTTGCTTTCGCGGCGTTCCAATCGGTGGGCACCACGCCGACGACCCACTCGCCGTCGATCTCGCGGCTGCCCCAAATTTGCTCGCGCTCGGCGGTGTGCTCGTCGAGGGCGATATCGCCGTTGCGCAGGAGTATCGGCCCACCCTGTACCCCACTAATGATGCTGCCCTCGCGCTTAAACTTGTACCTCAGCTTGGTCGAGTCGCTGGTTCGATACATTGTTGGCATGTTGGGCAGCATCGCGCGCGCGATGGAAATAATGAAGCCATCCTGCGGGATAAGCAGGTCGCCGCCCCACTTGTAGCCGCACACCATTTGCCCAACAACGCTAAATTCTATCCGGTCCGCATCCTTTGGGGTGCGGCCAAGCACACGCCCAGTCGTTTCCACCCCGTAGTACCGTGTGTAGATCGCAATCTCTGATGGCGCTTGTGGATTTATAGCAGGGGGTCGTTGCGAGAGTGGGCTGGGTGCTTCTTGGCCGACCATAAAATCGACGATGTCGATGTCCTTCATGTTCAATCGGTCGATGCGCCACGTACCGTCTTCCGACTGCCATATGGCCGCCCGGTTGTACAACGGCGGTGCAAACACGCCGTACGCCGCCGCCGCGAAGCCGTGTGCGCTACCCAGGCTAGAGTGATGGCTTATCCAGTCCTCATGCTCAAGAAGAAAAAAAGCCGTGTTGAACGCCGCTTGCGATTCCGGTGTTTGTGGATCGTGGCGCAAGGGGATGCCCCCGCCCAACCGCACGATGTCGCGCATGGGGTCGAGTGTCGTAAGGTCGCGGTCGCCAGCGATGAGCGCGCGCTGTGGTAAGTTCGCCAGGTGCCGCACCACCGCTTCAGCGCCTGCGCGCCATTCCACATCTGCAACGTCTGCTTGCAACACGCCCATTTCTTCGCGCAGCCAGCCGTTTGCGGCCATTTTTCGTAGCATAAACTGGATGTACGACCCGGCATCCAGGATGTACTCGCCGTCGTCGGTAACCGGCTCGATAGTTGGGAAAACATGCACCGTTCGCGAGTACGGTGAATTCAGCGCCCAGATGATCGAGGTGTGCTGGTCCAGGCCTTTTTCCCGCCCTTTGAACAACCACATGTCGCCGATGTCACGCAGGCGGTCGAACAGGGGTTGGCCGTCCACCTTCACCCGCCGGAAGACCAGCCGCTCCGAGGCCGGGATGTGCACCGTGTTGACATCCGCCCAGGTGCCATCGGCCCATGTGACGCGTTGGTGCGTGTGCTCGATAGCCATCATCAGCCCTTCAGGCCGGTCGTCGCGATGCCCTGCACGATGTAGCGCTGCATCGCCACATACACGATGAGCAGTGGCACAATCGCGATAATGGACCCCGTGAGCAACAGGTTCCACTCGCTTTCGAACTCACCCTGGAACGTCGTAAGGCCCATCGTTACGGTTTGTAGTTCGCGGCTGCGGATATACAGCACCGGGCGCAGCAATTCGTTCCAGTTGTTGATGAACGACAGCAGGAAGAGCGTCACCATCGCCGGGCGGCTGAGCGGCAAAAAGATGCGCCAGTAGATTTGAAAGATCGTCGCGCCGTCGATAATCGCCGCTTCTTCGAGGTCTTTCGGCAGCGTGCTGAAGAACTCGCGCATAAGGAACGTGCCGAACGACCCCACCATAAACGACGGCACGATGAGCGGCGCGAAGGTGTTCATCCACCCGCCGATGGGGTCTAGCAGCGGGTCGAGGATGCGCGCGCCCAGCAAAAACTCGGGGATAATCGTCACCTCGACGGGGAAGAAGGCCGTGAACAGCAGCAGCGCAAACAACGCGTTGCGCCCACGGAACCTGAGCCGCGCGAAGGCAAACCCGGCCAGCGAGGCCGTCACCACCTGGCCGACCCCCGTCATGATGGAGATGAAAAAGCTGTTCATCGTGTAGCGCACGAAGTTGTGCTTCGTGAGTACCTCGATGTAGTTGTCGAACATATCCGGCTGGCCGAACTTATCGGGGATGAAGCTCGGCGGTAGTTCGAAAATCGCGTTGCCGCTCTTGAACGAGGTGATAATCATCCACACGAACGGGAAGGCCGTAAACACCGCAAAAAACGTCAGCAGCAGGTAGTTCGCGATGACCAGCGGTGTGTTGTTCGGCTTGCGGCTGACCTCGTCGCGCGGCGCGGGGGCCTCGTTCGGTTTCGAGAGTGTGACGTCCATGGTGTGCCCCTAATAGGTTTCCTGGGCGACCCAACGACGACGCCCCCAGAAGTTGACAATGGTGAGAATCGTAATCAGCAGCACCAGCACCAGCGCCATCGCCGAGCCGTAGCCCATACGGTCGTGCTGGAACGCGCTCTGGTAAATCGCGTAGGCCAGTGTACTGCCGGAACTCAGGCGTCCGCCCTGCGTCATGGTGAACGTCACCTCGAACGTCTTAAACGCGTCGATGATCGAAATAATGAGCACGAAGAACGTCACCGGCGACAGCAGCGGCAGCGTGATGCGCCAGAAGATTTGCCAGCGATTCGCGCCGTCGATGCGGGCTGCTTCGATGAACGTTTGGGGGATGCCCTGCAACCCCGCGAGGAACACCATCATCTGGAAGCCGACGCTCTTCCACACACTGACGATGATGATGGATGCCAGCACAAACGGATAATCGGACAGCCACGCGGGTGGCACTTTGTCGGTCGCAAATACGATTTCCATGCCACGTATACCCAACGTATTCAGCAATGCGTAATTCATGAGGCCGTAGCGCCTGCTGAAAATCCAGTTCCATGCGATAGCGACAGCCACCATCGAGGTAATGTAGGGCATGAAATATAGCCCTCGGAACACCGCAATGCCACGCAACTTCTGGTTGACCATCAGCGCCATGATGAGACCAATCGCCATCGATAGCGGCACGTAAAACACGACAAAGTAGATGGTGTTACCAAACACGCGCCAGAACGTTTCGTCGGAGAATAATTCGTTGTAGTTGCGCAGGCCCACCCACACCGGGTCGGAAATAATGTTCCACTCGGTAAAGCTGATGAATAAAGACGCGATTATCGGCCCAATGCGGAAGATCAGCAGGCCGCTTATCATTGGCAATATGAATAAGTACGGGGTCATCGGTTTGTAGTGGCGCATGGGGGTATCTCGTGTTACGGGCGATGAACGGTTATGTAAAACGGCACGGGGCAGCCAATGCGGCTGCCCCGATGCACGCTATGATGCGAGTTTACCGCTTATTCGGGGAATACGCGGCCCAGCACATCGTTGGCGCGCTCGTTGGTGTTGGAAATCGCTTCACCGATGGTGATGTCGCCCTCTTGCACGGCCCAAATCTGGCCTTCGAGGCCGTCGCCGTCGGTGTAGCCACGCCACTCGCCCCACGACGGGGTGAAGCTGGAGCTGATGGGGTTCGTCGCCCAATCGAGCAGGAATTGCTTGTTCGGCGGCAGTTGGTCGAGTTCCAGCCACGCCGGGTCTTCGGCGGTTGGGCGATAGACCGGAATCTTACCCGCGAACTGGTATTCCAGGGTACGGGTGGGGCCGGTCACGCACTTCAGCAGGTCCCAGGCAAGTTCCGGGTATTCGGTCGTCGCGCTGATGCCGAACATGTCGGCCCAGCCGAAGGTGGTGTCTTCTTCCCAGCCGGGGCCACGCGGGATCGGCGCAGCAGCGAAGCGGAACGCGATGTCCGGGTCAGCTTCGTGCTGGCTGCGGAAGTTGTTCATCTGCCAGTTGCCATCCACGAACATCGCGGCGAGGCCAAGCGGCACGATGTCCTGCTGACGCAGACCCTCGAACTCCGACGGCGCTGCGGCCACTTCATGAACCGTCACGAGGTCCGTGAGGAACTGAAGCGCCTCGACGGCATTTTCATCTGGCGCGAAGCGAGTCTTGCTGTCGTTCAGCAAGGTGCCGCCGTTCTGGTAAACCCAGCCTTCGGTTTGGGCATATCGACCGCGCCACATCCAGAAGCCGTACTGGTCGATGATGCCATCTTCGTCCTCGTCGATGGTCAGCGCTTCGGCAGCCGCCAGGAACTCATCCCAGGTCCAGCCCTCTTCGCTGGGGTAGGGCACGCCAGCCGCATCGAAGGCATCCATGTTGTACCACAGCACCGTGTGGATCACGGCGTAGGGGAAGGCGTAAAACGCCCCATCCGGCTTGGGATAGCGGGCCAGTTCCAGCGGGC
>CAYSVE010000099.1:0-12240 GCA_964434365.1 uncultured Anaerolineaceae bacterium
CGAGGGGGGCGATGCCATCGAGACGATTTCGCTGGCGCGTTGTATGGGGCAGGCGCATGTGTTGGACCTCTCGCACAAGGCCTCCAATAGTTTTATCACCGTGGCGGATGTCGAACCGTTTGGTGGGGTTATCTCGGCAGGGGGGCGGCTGTTACTGCGTACGGACTGGAGCTTGCACGCCGAGGCATCCGATTATCGTACGCACTTCACGCGAATTTCGTTGGAGCTTGCGCAGTGGCTCGTAAGGCGTGATATCTGGCTGGTTGGTGTCGAGACGCCTTCCGTCGCCTCGCTCGCAGAAGAGAATCGTGCCGAACTAACCGAAGTTCACCAAACGCTCCTCGGTGCCGATATCATCATCGTCGAGGGGCTGTGCAACTTAAATTTGCTGCCGAGGCAGGTGGAGTTCATCGCGTTGCCACTTAACCTCCCCGGGTGCGATGGGTCGCCGGTGCGTGCAGTGGCGCGTTTCGCTGAAACCTAAAGGACAGAAATTGTTGAAGACACACAACATTGTTGCGCTGCCGGGTGATGGCATCGGCAAGGAGATTATGCCGCTGGCGTTGGATGTGATGGCCACACTACAAGACACGGTAGGCACGTTCAAACTGGCCTTCGAACAGTATCCGTGGGGCTGCGAACACTACCTCGAGACTGGTGAGGTAATGCCGCCAAATGGCATCGAAATCCTGAGCCAGTACGATGCCCTATACTTTGTCGCTGCGGGGCACCCCGATGTCGACGATACGCTGAGTGGCTGGGAATTCATCTATCAGATGCGCAAACAGTTCAAAGAGTATGTGTGCCTGCGACCAATCAAAACCTACGCGGGTATCGAAACCCGTATCACCAACAAAGCACCCATCGACATGGTCATCATCCGCGAAAACAGCGAGGGTGAATATACGGGCATGGGCGGCATCGCGCACAAGGGGTTTAGCAACGAGGTCGCGGTACAAACCACAGTGATGACCCGCGAAGGCGTCGAGCGAATCGCTCATTATGCGTTTCAGTTGGCGCGCAAACGGAGAAAACACGTCACCAGTGTAACGAAGTCCAACGCGTTGCAATACTCGCAGACTTTCTGGGATCGTGTGGTCGAAGCGGTGGCCCAACAATATCCCGATGTCGAATTCGATTGGTTGTATGCCGATGCGGCGACCATGCGTTTCGTGCAGGCCCCGGCCTTCTTCGATGTCATCGTGACGACGAACCTGTTCGGTGACCTGCTGAGTGACCTTGGCGGTGCCATCGTGGGCAGTATTGGCCTGATGGCGAGCGGTAACATCAACCCAGAACGCGATTATCCCTCGATGTACGAACCCGTCCACGGATCAGCGCCAGATATTGCGGGCAAGGGCATCGCGAACCCGCTTGCGACGATCCTCGTCGGTGCTATGATGCTGGATGATCTCGGCGAGGTGGCGGCTGCTAATTTACTCCGTGATGCCGTTGCAGCGACGATTGCCGCAGGCGTTGTGACAGGTGACCTCGGTGGGTCGGCAAACACGGCTGAGGTCGCGCGGGCGGTTCAGTACCACATACGACAAATCGGCACAAGCTGATCTGGTAAGTGTGTTATTCAAATACGTTTTTGCAACCCGTCGATGTGTGTTACGATCGGATGCGCCAAGCCCTACTGCGGGTTTGGGGAGGCTGGTTGCTTGAATAATTTGGAGTGTAAAAGCGGATGCTAGCGCGAGAATCGGTTATAGATGAGGTACGTCAATGGTCGAACGTTTCCGTGCTTGTTGTCGGCGCGGGTGTGAATGGCATCGGGGTATTTCGTGATCTGGCGCTTCAAGGCGTCGACGTACTCCTCGTAGACAAAGCGGATTTCTGCGGTGGGTGTAGCGCTGCGATGACGCGCATTATTCATGGCGGGTTGCGCTACCTGGAAAACGGCGAGTTCCGCCTTGTCCGTGAATCCCTCAAGGAACGAGCCAGGCTGCTGCGCAATGCGCCCCATTACGTCAAACCGCTTGGCATCACGATACCGATACACGATTGGACCAGTGGACTCTACCACGCCGCGACGACGTTTCTAGGCATCCAGAATAAGCCGGGCAAACGTGGGGCCGCCATCATCAAGGTTGGCTTGTCTCTATACGATACCTTCGCCGGTGAGGATCGCATCATGCCGCGTCATCAGTTCTATTCACGGAAGGCATCGCTGGACCTACGGTCAGAACTCGATCCAGGCATCGTGGCCACGGCGAGCTTCTACGATGCGCGGATGCCCTACCCAGAGCGTACCTGCCTCGAACTCGTGCAGGACGCAGAAAACAATTTTCCCAACGCCAGGGCGCTGAACTATGTGTCGCTGGCGGGCGCCGATGGCACAGAGGTCACCCTGCGCGATGAACTCACCGGCGAGACCTTCGGGGTGCGCCCACAAATTGTGGTCAACGCAGCCGGGCCGTGGATCGACATTGCCAACCAGTCGATGAATTTGGATACAGAATACATCGGGGGTACAAAGGGGTCGCACCTTGTGCTCGACCATCCGCAACTGCATGAGCAAACCCAGGGGCACATGCTCTACTTTGTGAACAAAGACAACCGCGTGTGCATCTTCTACCCGTTTTTCGACCGGGTCATCGCAGGTGCGACGGATATACCCCACAACGACCCCGATAACGTGTACTGCGATGATGAGGAAACCGACTACATTCTGGAGTCTATCAGGGCGGTGTTCCCCAACATCGAGGTCGATCACTCGCACATCGTGTTCAAGTTTAGTGGTGTGCGCCCACTCCCCAATCAGAATTCCGCCACGACCGGCCAAATTAGCCGGGACCACAGTTGTGAGGTCATTCCACCCGGCGACACAGTAGATTTCCCGGTGTATTCGCTTGTGGGTGGCAAATGGACAACGTATCGCGCCTTTGCCGAACAGGTGACTGACCGCATCCTGGATCAGTTAGGGCAGCAGCGCGCGGCCAGCACCACCGAACTTCCCATCGGTGGTGGTAAGGATTACCCGACGACCGACGAAGCCCGCGCAGAGTGGTTAAATCGTATCCACATGTCCACCGAGTTGCCCGTCCAACATCTCGACCTGCTGTTGGATCGTTACGGCACACAGGCCGAGAAAATCGCGTCGTTCATGTGCGATGGTGATGACCAACCCCTTCAGGCGCATCCTGACTACACCCAACGCGAGATCATTTACATCGTGTCGGAGGAGCGAACGGTCCGGCTCGAAGACCTCATTCTCCGGCGCACGCTCATCGGCATGCGCGGCGAGCTTACGTCCGCTCTACTGGATGAACTGGCCGAAATCACAGGCAAGGTGCTGGGGTGGTCCGATGAGCGCACGAACGCAGAAATCGCGCAGATCAAGGATCGTTTTGCCACCCGGCATGGGGTGACGCTGTAGTATCGGGTTTTGCCGATCACCCCATGTACAGGCCACCGTTCACATGAATCGTCGCCCCGGTGATGTAACGGGCCGCTTCGGTCGCCAGGAAGACGATTGGGGCGGCGGTTTCTGCGGGTGTGCCAAGCCGCTTGAGGGGCGTTTGCGACATCCACTGCGCCATGCGGCCTGCCGAGCGAGACAACACGAGTTCGGTGCCAATTCGCCCCGGCGCCACAAGGTTCACGGTGATGTTCGACGGTGCAACTTCTAACGCCAGCGAGTAGGTAAAGACGATCAACCCAGATTTAGCGGCAGCATACCCCGCATGATTGCGTGATCCGCGCCATGCAGCCTGAGACGTCACATTGATGATGCGCCCCCAATTTTGTTCCGCCATGTGGGGTATTGCCGCGCGACATGTGCGAAACACCGAATTGAGATTGAGGTCGATCACATGATCCCAGTCTTCGTCAGGGGTATCTTCGACGGCACCGTCTGCCATACCACCCGCATTGTTGACAAGAATGTCCAGACCACCCAACTGGTCGACCGTCTGCGAAACGATTTGTGCTGGGGTATCTGGTTGCAACATGTCTCCGAAAATTGCTGCTGCTTGACCACCGCCTTCGTGAATGATTTGCACCACGTCTTGGGCTTCAGCTTCGCCGCTGCGATAGTGAACCGCCACAGCGGCCCCCTTCGCAGCGAGGGCAAAGCAAGTCGCCCGCCCTATGCCCCGCGAGCCACCCGTCACAAGCGCGACCTTGCCCCTCAGCGTGTCATCGATTATATGATTCGAAAAATGGTCTTTGCTCATCGTATCTTTGCTCACCCGAATATCTTGGACGCATAATCGAAGTCTTCACGCAGGTGCTCGTAGAGGTTTCGATATAGGGTGTAAATGTTGTTGTATTGCTGATGATTCTCAGGATTCGGTTCGTAGCGGTCGCCAACCCGCACCATATTGTTGATCGTCGCCTGTGGATCATCGTATAAGCCAGCACCGATGCCAGCCAGAATCGCATCCCCGAATGGCGCGCCGATCGACGTTTGCGGAAGCGTAATCGGGATGCCCAGTACATCAGCTTTGATCTGGTTCCACAACGCACTCCGACTACCACCGCCTACCGACCGAATTTCGTCGAAGGTGATCCCTGCCTCTTTCGCCACATCGATATTGTGCCGCATACCAAACGCACTCCCTTCGAGAATCGCGCGGATGAGCGCAGCGCGCGGTGTCGCCAGCGATAGGCCAAAAAAGACGCCGCGTGCATCGGTATGCCAGATGGGTGTCCGTTCGCCCATCATATACGGCAGGAAAATCACACCATCGCTGCCAACGCCGATTTCGGCTGCCTGCTGCGTCAGCAGATCATACGGATCGAGACGTAGCTTGGCACCGAGTTCGGTTTCTGTCGTGCCAAACTCGTTGCGATACCAGCGAAGGTTTGCGCCAGTAGCCACCATCGCAGCGATGAGCAGAAAAGAACCGTCTATGCCATGGGGCATGCTAATCAGTGTAGGGTCGGTACGATAGGCGTCATCCGCCATGATGATGACGGTCGAGGTGCCGGTCATCTCAACGACATGCCCCGCCGATACAATCCCCGCTTCCAGCGCGGCTGCCGACGCATCGACTGTGCCCACCAATACGGGCGTGCCCGCCCGCAATCCCGTCGCCTCGGCAGCGGCGGCAGTCACTTCACCGCATATCTGGTGGCAGGGGTGTGGTGTGGGCAGTTGGTCTGGCGACACGCCACACGCGTCGAGTAGCGACGTT
Organism: uncultured Anaerolineaceae bacterium; assembly: GCA_964434365.1. Classification (GTDB taxonomy): domain Bacteria; phylum Chloroflexota; class Anaerolineae; order Aggregatilineales; family Phototrophicaceae; genus CAYSVE01. Next base: position 5,145 of record CAYSVE010000099.1, read on the forward strand.
GACCATTGACCGGTTCGATAATCGGCCAGTTGCAACAGCCCCAGATGAGACGAATCCAGGCTAAACTCGCCTGTTAGCCGCAAGTTGATGTAGCCATTTACCTGTAATATTTGATGGGTCTTTGCCATCAAGGCGGGTTCGTTTTGGCTTAACCAGCGAATTTTGGCCGCAACGAAATATGGGTCGGCGCGATTGCCCGTGATGGCGAAAAGTTCACCCCCGCCGATAAGGTCTACGAGGTCTTGTGTTTCAACGCCTGCCCGACGATCCATCCAAATAAGTGCAGGATGCAGCGGCTTTCCGCTGGCATCGACTGGTACCATCGCCGGGGCCTGCGAGCTGACGCAAACTGCCGCAATGCTCTCGATATTTGCATCGCGAATGGCCGCTCGGATGGCATCACAGGTTGCGCGCCACCAATCTTCTGGGTGTTGTTCCACCCAACCGGGGCGCACATATTGTGTAGGAAACTCCTGGACACCTGTGCCCAAAACCCGCCCATTCGTATCGCATAGCACCGCTTTAACCGCCGATGTGCCGACATCTATCCCCAAAAGTGTTTTATTCAAAGCAACACCTCCTTTGGGTAGATAGTATATGCTTTTCGACCGAGTAAGACGATTTCCAGGTGCGTGAGGATAGGATGATGCTTGCAACCAGATGCAGCGGGCGAGTGTCTTGTTGGGCGGTTTTCGGTACTTGGGTTGCTTGCGCGCAAAAGTCAAATGTGGCGGAGCGCGGCTGCGAGTTCCTGTTCGTACCATGTGGTGTGATGAAATATCAGTCGCTCGGCTTCGGTGGCCTCGCGCTGCTTAATGGCTTCGAAAACCGCCCGGTGCTGCACCTGCGATTTGCCCGCAGGCGCTTCGCCCTGGTGCCACAATAGTGGGCGCGCCCGTTTGATGTGCTCTTCCAGGTTGTTGATCGTGGCTTCAAGTTGGTGGTTGCCTGTTGCTCGCACAAGGTACGTATGAAAAGCTGCCCCAAGTTGGCGACAGCGGGTTTCATCACTGTTTGCCAGGGCAGTGTCGGCCTCATCCATCAGTCGCGCGAGGTATGTGATGTCTTCGTCGGTGAGGATGGGCGTGACACGGCGCACGACGTAGCCTTCCAGCACAGCTTGGATCTCCAGAATCTCGAGAATCGCCTCTGCCGTGGGGACCGTGACCCGTGCGCCCCGCCGACCATCGTTTTCTACCCAGCCTTCACGCTCCAGCATAATAATCGCCTCCCGCACCGGGGTCCGGCTGGTTGCATAAGCCGTAGCGATCTCGCCGATGATGAGGTGCTCGCGCGGTTTGATGTCCAGGTCAATTATTCCCTGCTTCAATGCCTGAAAGACCCGCTGCGTCAGGCTATTGGAGGCGGATTGGTTAGTGAGTGGTGGTAGTTGCATCGTTCTGGTTCGTTTCGACGTAGTTCCAAACATATTCTGCCGCACCTTCGCAAGTTGTCCACCAAACATCGCTGAAGGACTGCATGTAACCGAACAACTCGTAGAGCATTGCCATACGCCCGGGGCGGGCCATCAGGTTGGGGTGGAATGTGGTACAGAACAGGCCACCGAATCGGCGCATCGCGTCGAACTCTTCCTTCCAGATGGTATATGCGCTGTGCGCAGTTGCATTGACGCCGCCGCCGGGCCATAGGTTCGCCCCCAAAATTTCCCAGTCATCGAGTATCATGCTGATGGGGAGTTCTACAAGTTGGCCGACCTCAGTTTCGATGAGGTAGGGGACGTCGTACTCCATCAGGCTGTTGTCGTAGCGCATGCCCATTTCCATCATGATGTTGAGTGTGCTCTCCTTCACACCCCACGATGGCGCGCTCCAGCCGATGGGGTCTTTCCCCGTGATGTTCTTGAGTGCCGCGGTGCCCTTCGCGAAGACCTCGCGCTGTTGGTCGTCGTCGAGCAAGAAGCAGTTCTCGTGCATGTAGCCATGATGCCCAATTTCGTGCCCTGCCTTCGCGATGGCCTCGGTTTCGGCGGGGTGTTGCTCTGCCACATAACCCGGCACGAAGAACGACGCCGGAATTTGCAGGTCGCTATGGAGTTGTAAAATGCGTGGCACCCCGGTAGAGACCCCATAAGCCCCCTCGGAGAGCGCTGCAACATGGTCTTTCGTCTCGGGGTTTGCGCCGACGACCGCTGCTTCGCCATCGATGTGCCAGCCGATAACCACGATCGTCTTTTCGCCATGGGGGCCACGAAAGTTCGGTAGGGTGGTGCTTTTTATCATCGAGGTTGCTCCTAACGGATGTCGGTAACGTCATAGCGGGCATCGGCGTCGCCAAATGCAAAGACGTATTCTTCCAAATAGCGCGAGGCAAGCATCAACGTGCCGACGACCAGCAGATACAGCAGCGCCACCTCGATGAACACCTCGATGACGACAAAATTTCGATAGATAATCTCGTTACCCACAAGGGTGAGTTCTCGTACGGAAATCACGGAGAGCAGCGACGATGCCTTGATGACATTCGCGAGTTCGTTCGTAATCGCCGGGATCATCCGCCGGGTGGCCTGCGGTAGCAAAATGACGCGCAACGTCTTCCACTCTGTCATGCCGATGGAAAGCGCCGCCTCGCGCTGCCCCTTGTCGATGGACTCGATAGAGGCGCGCACGATCTCGACGAGGTAGCCCATTGTCACGATGGTGAGCGCGACGACGCCTGTCCAGAATTCGTTGAAGAAAATACCGAGCCGTGGCAACGCAAAGAAGATATACGCAATGTGGATGAGTGGCGGTACACCCCGTACGTAATTGACGATCCACTGAATGACGGTTTGCACAGGGGCCGGGCCAATCATCCGCAGCATACCCAGCAGCACGCCGAGTATCGTCCCGAAGATGAGTGCGAGGGCACTAATCTGCACGGTGACCCACGCTGCTTCCAGCAAGCTCGGGAAGATTTCGCGCATAAATGCGTAGTCGAGTCCCATAAGCGGCTCCTACAACACGTAGCTCAAAAACTGCCGGGTGAGGTCTTCGCGCGGTTCCTCGAAAATCGCTGCTGTGTTTACCTCTACGATGCGGCCCGCTTCCATGAAGACCACCACATCGGCGACGCGTCGCGCTAAGCCAATCTCATGCGTGACGACCATCATCGTCATCTCCTCTTCCGCAAGGTCCTGCATCACTTGCAGTACCTCGTGTGTGAGGCGCGGGTCGAGGGCAGATGTGGGTTCATCGAACAGCATCAGCTTCGGGTTCATGCCGAGGGCACGGGCGATGGCAACGCGCTGCTGTTCGCCACCGCTTAGCTGCGAGGGGTACTTGTCGGCGTGTTTGCCCATCTGCACCTTGTCGAGCAGGCGTTCGGCCTGTGCGTGGGCTTCGTCTTTACTTACCCCCAGCACATGAATCGGCCCCACTGCGATATTCTCGATGGCGGTGAGGTGTGCGAACAGGTTGAAGCTCTGGAACACCATGCCGATGTGCTGGCGTTTTGCTGCGAGTTCGGCCTGGGTGTCCGGTATCCATTTGCCGCCTTCGTAGCGCCCGCCGATGGTCAACCCGTCTAGCGTGACGGTGCCGCTGGTGGGCGTTTCCAGGTGGCTGATGCACCGCAGCATCGTGCTCTTGCCGCTACCCGATGCGCCGATAAGCACGACCTGTTGCCCACGATAGACATCGAGCGAGGCGTCGACCAGGGCATCGGTTTCTTTGTACGTCTTTGTGAGGTTCTCAACTTTGAGGAGTACTTTAGCGCTGGGTGGGGCGGCATCGGTCATGAGGTTGCCTTTCGCGTGCCGAAGAAACGCCCGACCGCACTCTTGCGCGGTTGGGGTTGGTTTCCGTAGCTGAATACGCGGGTTTCGAGGTATTTGGTGCCCCAGCTCAGCGTTTGGATAACGATGAAGTACAGCAACGCCTGCAACGTGAGCACTTCCACGTAGCGATAGTTCGCCGCGATGATCGCATTCCCGGCTTTCGTGAGTTCGAACACCGCAATAACGGACAGAATCGACGATGCCTTCACAAGGTTGGATAGCTCATTCGTTAACGGTGGAATCATCCGCCGAGCGGCTTGCGGCACGATGATTAACCGCATCGCCTTACCCTCCGTCATGCCGATGGACATCGCCGCCTCACGCTGCCCCATATCCACCGAGGCGATGGCCGCCCGCACGATTTCCACCTGATAACCGGTGGAGTTCAACGCGAGCGCGATCACACCTACCCAGAAGGGCGGCAGTTGCAGGCCGAACCTCGGTAGCAGGAAGAAGAGCGCGAAAATTTGCACGATGGCGGGCGTACCCCGGATCACAAACACGTATGCATTCACAATGGTGCGGAAGACCCCACGTGGTCGGCTCATCACGTGGAGGGCACCCAATGAAACGCCGAGCGTCGTGCCGATTGCCAGCGCAGTCACGCTGATAATCACGGTGGTGCCCAGCGCACGTAGCAACCGCGGCAAAATGTTGAGGATATAGTCTATATCCAGCATAGCGAGTTCGTCCTAACCGGCAGGTGAAAGGCGCGGTGGCCCTTCACCTGCGAGTATACCGTGTTTATTCCCAGGTGGGTGGGATGTCGGAGGTGTCGAAGGTGGTGCCGAACCAGCGTTCCTGAAGCTCGGCGAGGGTGCCATCGGCCTTCATTTCGAGGATGGTGGCATTGAAGGCTTCGCGCAAGGCTTCGTCCTCCTTGCGGAAGGCGGCAGCGGTCCACTCTTCGCCCCACATCTCACTGGTGAAAGGGATGACCTCGAAGCCCTCGACCTGTTGGGCGAAGTCGTTGAGGCTCACAATCGAGCTGGCGTAGGCGTCGATGCGCCCGGCGCGCATGGCCTCGTAGGCGGCGGCATCATCGTCGTAGGTGCGGATGTCGCCCGCGTAGGCGATGCTGAGTTCCTCAGCGGTGATCTCCAGTTGGTCGATGGAGGGGGTGCCTGCGCCCGCGCCGACGCGCATGCCGTCGAGGCCGGTGCGGTCCATGATGCCGGAGTCGGCACTCACCAGCAACCCGGAGCCAGCGAACATATAAGGCACAGAGAAGTCGACGCGCTCATAGCGGGCTTCGGTGGCGGTCATGCCGCCGAGGATCATGTCGAAGCCGCCGTCGTAGAGGGTTTGGATGACGGTGGCCCAGTTGGTGTCGACGGGTTCGGCGGTGACGCCCCAGCGAGAGGCGACTTCGTTGGCGACATCGATGTCGTAGCCGACGATCTCGTTGTTCTCATCGCGGAACTCGAAGGGGCGATACTGGGCCTCTAGCCCATAGGTGAACCCCCCTGCTTCGAGGATGGCATCTGGCACTGCAATCGCCATCATTTCGGCTTCTTCGCCCCAGGTGGGTGGGATGTCGGAGGTGTCGAAGGTGGTGCCGAACCAGCGTTCCTGAAGCTCGGCGAGGGTGCCATCGGCCTTCATTTCGAGGATGGTGGCATTGAAGGCTTCGCGCAAGGCTTCGTCCTCCTTGCGGAAGGCGGCAGCGGTCCACTCTTCGCCCCACATCTCACTGGTGAAAGGGATGACCTCGAAGCCCTCGACCTGTTGGGCGAAGTCGTTGAGGCTCACAATCGAGCTGGCGTAGGCGTCGATGCGCCCGGCGCGCATGGCCTCGTAGGCGGCGGCATCATCGTCGTAGGTGCGGATGTCGCCCGCGTAGGCGATGCTGAGTTCCTCAGCGGTGATCTCCAGTTGGTCGATGGAGGGGGTGCCTGCGCCCGCGCCGACGCGCATGCCGTCGAGGCCGGTGCGGTCCATGATGCCGGAGTCGGCACTCACCAGCAACCCGGAGCCAGCGAACATATAAGGCACAGAGAAGTCGACGCGCTCATAGCGGGCTTCGGTGGCGGTCATGCCGCCGAGGATCATGTCGAAGCCGCCGTCGTAGAGGGTTTGGATGACGGTGGCCCAGTTGGTGTCGACGGGTTCGGCGGTGACGCCCCAGCGAGAGGCGACTTCGTTGGCGACATCGATGTCGTAGCCGACGATCTCGTTGTTCTCATCGCGGAACTCGAAGGGGCGATACTGGGCCTCTAGCCCATAGGTGAACCCCCCTGCTTCGAGGATGGCATCCGGCACGACGATTTCGGACTCCTGCGCCGAAGAAACCCCAACGGCCAGCGCAAACAGGCTGGCGACGATCAACACGGTGCGTAAAATGTGCCTGGACATATTGCTCTCTCCCTACTCCAAACTATAGATACGTTTAATGAGATGATTTGTCATGAGGGCATCCGGCGAGAGGTCGCCCAGGGAGTAACCCTGTTCCCTCAGATAATCCATGCTTTGCTGCCATCGAGCGGCGTGCATCAGGCCCATGTGGGTGAGGCCAAGGTCACCTTCCACCAGTGGTTTCAGCGCCGCCAACATCTGTTCTTGCTCGGTCGCGATAGCTTCTGGCAAATAGTGTTCGGTGATGATGGTGCACGCCTTCGAAACGTCATCGAATGCTGCACGCCAGCCGTCGAACGTGACCTTCAGGAAGGCTTCGAGCATTGGCTCCTGTGTGTTCAACTGGTGTTTTGTGGTAACGATGACCTGCGAATAAACCTTGTAGCCGCTGGCATACCCAGGGATGGTGTACAGGTCGTAGCCCTGCCGTTTTAGCTCCAACGGCTCTACGATGACAAGGCACTGAATCGCATCGAATTCCCGGTTACCAAGCAGTTCATCGTAGTTGAAGCCGACTTCCACGATCTCGACTTCGTCGGCGGGAACCTCGTTGGCTGCGAGACATGCCATGAGGGCGGTGCGCCCATCCTCATGAATGCCGACCCGTTTGCCACGAAAGTCGGCGACAGAGCGAAGTCCCGCGTCGGCAAGTGTCATCCAACCGATGCCCGACTGTTGGATCATCGTCCCAATCGCGATGACCGGCTTGCCGTCCAGCGCAGCGCGGATGTGCAGATTATCCTCGGTGCTCACCACGATGTTCTCATCGCTATCGAGGGCATCCATCTGGTTGGTGTATGGCTCCCAGGGCGAAATTGTAAGGTCTATGCCGACATCGCGGTACCAACCATGATGATGTGCGTAGGTGATCCCCGCGAATTGCGCGTTCGGTTTCCAGTCTAGTTGGATACGGAGTGGCTGCATGGCACCCTCAATGAACATATATTTTAAAATATATTGTACAAC
>CAYSVE010000100.1:0-12204 GCA_964434365.1 uncultured Anaerolineaceae bacterium
TAACTCATCTGGGGACCATCTCCATACAACTAATCTCATGATGGCAGCCCATTACAGTAAAATCGGGTTACTCACATCCTCGGGTACCGATAGTGAAACACCCCCACCTAGCGGCCTTCTGGAATCGTGCGGAAGGCTTGGCGCTTTTTCGTCAGCCATTTGAAGAATTGTGGCAGGCGCAGGGGGTCGTGGGTGTGTGGCCGACGGTACAGGCCATACGAGGCCTCCGTCTTGCGGTAGAATTCCAGCAGCTTTTCGCGCTCGGCCATTTCTACGCGGTACATTTCGAGGTAGGCATACGGGCTTAACATGGTGTTGCCTCCTTGCAACAAACGGTTGAGCCGCATCCTCCATCGATTAAATGTTAACGCTTAACTACATTATACACCCGAAACAAGCTATTGAATCGATGAAACTATGTTGCGATAACCGGGTGATCGCCCCGTGCGGCACCCGGTACGCGGCACTTTCAGACGGCTGGGCGTGCAGGCGAAGCCTCTCCTCCTCGCCGCGCCCTGCCGTGGGGGTGTTAGCTGCTGCGTAGCAGCGCGGTCATCCAACTGAGCCACCCAAACAACACCCAACGACGACGCTGCGCGCGCTTCTCCTCACGGATGGCCCTGACCATGCGGTACTGCTTCATTTTGGCTTCGAGTTCGGCCTTTTCCGTCTGGTACACAGTAAAGTGTTGGTAGGGGTTCATTGTGCCTGTGTCTCCCTGGTTTTGTTCGATGGCCCCACTGTAGGCGGGGCACCCCGCAACACGAACTGATTTAGCGATTGCTAAAACAGTTTTGGACTGCAAAAGCTGGGTTACACTGAGGGTGTGATTAGGGAGGAACTTGTCATGAAGCACTACATCGTCGAAATGACGCCGGAGACGATCAACAAGCTGCGGTTCGGCTACAGCCCACTCATCGAACTTGCGGTGAGCTACCTGAGCCTCAAAGTGAACGACTACCCACAATGGACTGCGGCTGCCCTGCCGAATATGCCGGATTTTCCATTGGATTACATGGACAGCGTGATTTTGTCGGCGCCGAGCTTTTACCTGGCGAACTTCCTCACCCCCACGCCCGATGGCCCGGTGCGCGACATCGAGTCGGAGTTTGCGCGCATTCGCGACCTCCCCGCCGAGGTGATTCGCGCGGACATCCAATTTGCGATCGACCTTGATGGGATGACACCGATACGCGAGCACTTTATGACGTATCCGCACGAGGCGATGGTGTGCCTCATCGAAGAAGCACGACTCTACTGGGAGCGGGTGTTGGCCCCGCATTGGCCGCGCATCTTGTCGATATTGGAGAACGACGTGTTGCACCACGGACGGATGCAAGCGCTGAACGGTTCGCTTGCAATGCTGCCGAAGCTTAGTACGCAGCTATCGATCCAACCCAGTGGGATGGAACTCATGCTCAACACAAAGTGCGATTCGTGGGGGCGGCGCTTCAAGCCAGGTGATACCGAAGTACGGCTGGTGCCGATCGTGCTGCTGCGCGACCGTGTGATGCAACAATTTGTGCCCCACTGGGGGCCGATGATCGTCTACAGTGCGCGCGGCGCGGGCCTGTGGCGTTCCCCCGAGATGCCCGAACCTGAGCGCGAGTTGGTCACGTTGTTGGGCGAGGGCCGGGCGCGGGTGCTGATGGCCGTGACGAACCCGGCGACGACCACCGACCTCGCGCATCGGCTGGGGGTGACGGCAGGGGCAGTGAGCCAACACCTGAGTAAGCTGAGTCAAGCGGGCCTCGTGGAGCAGCACCGGGTGGGGCATCGGGTGTTTTACCGTTTGTCGATGCGCGGCGAGGCTATGCTGGCGTTGTTCGAGGCAACCTCGGTGCCGCTGGCGATCACCGGGTAGATTTTGCGTTAATCGAGGTCGAGACTGAGAGACTGAGAACAGGAGCGCTGCGTTGGACAAAACCCTGATGAAACAGCATATCGAGGCGTACGTGGACGCCTATAACCGGTTCGATGTGGACGGTATGCTTTCGACACTGCACAAAGCCGTTCGCTTCGAGAATGTCGTCGGTGGCGATGTGACATTGTCTACCGCCGGGATCGACGAATTTCGAGAGGTCGCCGAGGGTGCAAAGCAGGCCTTCGAGCAGCGGCAACAAACCGTGTTGTACATCGCCTTCGATGACACCGCGGCCACCGCACAAATCGACTACGAGGGAGTGCTGGCCGTCGATCTATCGGATGACCTGAAAGCTGGCGATACGATTCGCCTACAGGGTAAATCGGTGTATTGCTTCGCGGATGGCAAAATCATCTACCTGGCGGACTACAGCTAAGGCCCACATATTAGGTGGCGCGCGAACAAAAAAGGGGACGCCCGCGCTGGACGTCCCCTTTATGTGTTGCAAGGTGTAGCGTTACTCGGTGGGATAGGCTTCTTCGCCACCCGCTTCAGCCGGGGTAGCCTCTTCGGCAGGTGCCTCAGGCTCCGGCTCTGGTGTCGATTCATCGGTCGGTTCCGGCGACGTTTCCTCAGCCGATTCCGGCGCGGCTTCTTCGATCACCTCTGGCGTGGCCTCATCCGCGGGTGCCTCGGTCACCACTGCTTCGGGCGTGGTTTCGTCGATCACCTCTGGCGTGACTTCCGGTGTCGTTTCCTCGGTGGCCTCGTCGGTTACCTCTGGCGTGGATTCCTCGGTTGGCTCCGGTGTGGATTCCTCGGTCGGTTCCGGCGTTACCGGTACATCGACGATCCGCAGCGCGGACACTGTCCAGCTACCGGTCTCGTCGGCATCTGGCCCCCAGATGACCTGTACGATCACAGTCTGGCCGAGCCATGCCGTGAGGTCGGCTTCGGTGATGGTCGCTTCATCGCTGGCGCTTACTTCGCCGAGCGCAGTCCACGCCTCACCGTCTATCGTCACGCGGATTTCGGCGATCCCCTCACCGGAGACCTGACCGAGAACTTGCAACATCGGGCGCTCGACCTCGGTGAGGCTGACACCCGGCATCCAGGTGAGGCTACCGGCCACATCGGAGGCAACCACCCCATCGTCGGTCGTGCTCCACCCACCGTTGACGACGAGCGCGGAGAGATCCGCCGCTGCCGGGACGGTGAGCGCTTCCGGCGTCGGCTCGTCCGTTTCGACGACCTCCGGCGTGGTTTCTTCCGTCGGCTCATCGGTCACGACGACTTCCGGCGTGGCCTCGTCCGTCACCACGACGGGTGCAGTTTCAGGGGTTTCCTCATCGGTGGGTGCCTCGGCCCCGACAGTCGATTCCTCGGTCAGCTCTTCGGCTGGGAAAACCGTGATGGTGTCGATGGCGACGGTGCCCGTCGGCACGATGGTGAGGGTGTGCTCACCCGGTTCGAAGTCGCTGAGCGTGGTCGTTACCCCATAGAGGAGTGTGTCGACAGTGGTCTCGACGCCCTGTACCGGCTCACCGTCGATCGCCATGATGAACCCACCGAAGGTTGGGCCTGCGGTGTAGGTCAACCCTACAGCAGCACCATCGAAAGGTACGACGAGCGGTGTGTCTGCCGTACTGACGAGGTGCATCCCGGCGGAGGCGCCTTCGGCTTCCAGCGGCAGCCAAGCGCCGTTCGCCAGCGCTTCGGCCTCTACCATGCCCTCACCGAGGGTGGCTACCCGGTCGGCTTCGATGACGACTTCGGGGGTCGGCTCTTCGGTGACGACCTCAGCGGCAGCGGCTTGGGCCTCTAGCGGGATGACCGGGCCGTCGCAGTTGACGGTGTCGAAGTTCGACCCCTGCTGGTATTCCAGGCTAACGTTATCTACGCGGAGGCTTTGCTCGTTGACATCGACCCAGATGAGAACATCGACGTTGCTCCAATTGCTCGCCGGCTCACCCTGGAAGGTGAACTCGCCGAGCGCTTGATTCGCGGCCAGTGCAACCGGGCAGAGCAGGAAGTCACCGACATTGTCTGCATTGCGGATACCCACGTTGATGTTCTGCGCGACATTGCTGCTATTGCCGATGTCGAGCGTAAGCTCAAGCGGGTCGCCAGCATTAACTGCGAAGCGTACTCGCTGACGCAGGAGCGCGAAGCCCTGCTCGTTGGTGCGGTTGAGGTTCGCAACACCGCCGATTACATCGCCGGTGATGTCGAAATCAAGGTTCCACGCGGCAAAATCCTGGCCGAAGTCACCGTTGACCAGCAGCTCGCTGTCGGACGGTGTAGCCGGGCGATTGCAGATTAGCCCGGAGCCATTCAGCAATGTGGATGGCGCCACCCCAACGTTGTCCACCCGTAGCGCGTTCACGTTGAAGTCATCGACGAAGATGTTCAAGTCGATGGCATCCCACGCGGCGGTGGTCGACCCACCCAGGGTGTACATTTGCGGGGCGGTGTTCGCCGGCACGGTGACCTGGCAGAACAGCGACTCGTTACCCAGCACGAGGTTGCCCTGGTTGTTTTCCTCGAGTTCGCGCAGGCCGAACGTCACATGCTTGGGCACGTTGGCACTGTTACCCAGGTCGACGCTCATACCAACACCGGCACCGGCACCCAGGCCGCGGCGGAGCGGCTGCGCCAGCAGCGCAAAGCCGGCTGTGTTGGTGCGGGTGAACTGGATTTCGCCAGCGTTCGCGCCACCACCGAAATCGGCCACGAGGAACCACGCGGTCAGGGCCTGGGCGAAGTCGCTGTTGATGACGATGTTCGCCAGGTCTGGCGTTGCCGGTTGGATGCAGTCCGTGCCGGACGGGGATGTCGGGAAGGTGCCCGTCGTCCGCGCGGTTACGTTATCCACCTGAAGGGTTTGCGCACCGAAGTCGTCGACGAAGATCAACACGTCCATGCCGTCCCACAGTTCGCTGGTGATGCCTCGAACGGTGTAGGTCGCCAGGCTGGTGTTGGGCGGCACTGTAACGAAACACACCGACTCGTCAGCGAGGCCGAGCGGATCCTCAAGGTCCTTGAGGACAAGTGTGACGTGCTTCGGCACGGCGGAGGTGTTGCCGAGGTCGACGGTTAGTTCGACAGGCTGGCCAATGGGCAGCTCGAAGCGAATGGGCTGGGCAGCGAGCGCGAAACCTGCTGTGTTGGTACGACGAATCTCTAGCAGGTCGGCCATTGTGGAGTTGGCCTGGTCGCCGAAAAGGAACCATGCCTTGGCGTCGTTCGTGAAGCCGCCGTTGACGGCCAGTTGCGTGTTCAACGGTGGGTCGATGAGGTCACAGGAATCGTCAACTGGCGTGGTCTTAACTTGCAGGTCGACGTTATCGACGAGCAAGTTGGCCGCGCCGAAGTCATCGGCATAGATGAAGATGTCGATCTTGGACCAGGCAGCGTTGGTAGACCCGGTAACTTCGACAGTTGTCAAACTCTGGTTGGGCGGTACGGTGATGAGACAGAACAGTTCATCGATGCCACCGAACTGGCGCAGCGCGACCGTCACTTGCTTGGGTTGGTTGGAGGTGTTGCCCAGTTGCACGGACAACTCCAGCGGGGCGTTGTTGGGCACGCTGTAGTGCGAGAGGTTGGAAAGCAGCGCGAAACTGTTGGCGTCGGTGCGGGTGAAGGCTGCCTGCCCACTGCCGATGCCGCCAGTAAACGTGCCCTGGAGGAACCAGTTCGTTGCGCCAGACGCGAAGTCGCCGTTGGCAAGCAAGTTGGTGTTGGTAGGGGCATCGGGCGCGGTACATGTGTCGGCGACTTCGGCGCCGCCAACCTGTACCTCTTCGAGTACGATATCATCGGCTGTGATGACATCGCCGACTGCGCCCTGGTGGTTGATGCGTACGTCGAAGCCATCCCAGTTTGCGGGGAGTGGCCCCGCGAGGGTGTACGTCCCTACCGGGTCACCCGATTGTGTGCCAGGCACAGTAAAGAAACAGAAAAGCTCGCTGTTGCTGCTGAAATCGCGCAGGGCGACAACGACGTTGGTATTTTTCTCCAGGGCACCCAGCTTCATCGTGAGGCTCATTTCGGTGCCAGCGAGGCGCGGGCGGTTGGGTAGGCCCTGCCCGAGGAAGGCAAAGGGTTCCCCGCTATTGCTTCGTTCCAACCGGGCGTAGCCGCTGGTCGTGGTAGCGCTGAGCGAGCCAGCGACACCCCAGGGCGCAATTTCGGTGTCGAAGCCGGTGTTTACGAGTTCGACTTCGGTGATTTGCACTTCGATTTCGACGTTGACCGTCTCGACGTTGGAATCTTCGCCCTGTTCGTCACCCTCGCGTTGGTCGGAATCTAAGCCGAACACGGTCACCTCGGAGAAGACGTTGCCGCTGAGCACGGTGGTGAAAATGGTATCGCCACCGGCGAGGGCAGTCGCGTTGAGGGTGTAGACCAAGGTATCCGTCGGCGGGGTGATGGTGCTCACGGCACCGCCGTCGGTGACGGTACCCGCGTTGTTGTCGACGGTCCCTCTTTGGAAGTTCGGGAATTCGTCGCTGTAGACGATGTTATCCACACGCATGATGGCGGGGTCGTAGGTGTGGTTCGCAAAACACGAGAAAACCCCCCCTGGGTTGTTCCGTAGGTCGGTGCAGCGCACCTCGATCTGGAACGGTTCGTTAGGGATTAACCCCTCGGTGTCGAGATTTGTGTCGATGAGGCTGGCTTCAACCTGGACGGTTGGCGTACCAGCCTGGGCGGCCACCGGTGCAGGGTGTAGTAGTCCCCACCCGATAAGTACGGCGCTAAGCGCCACTACCCAGCGCGTCGATATGTGTTTGCCCATGTTATCCCCTATAGGTCCTATCAATCAGCATCGCACTCCGGCGGAATCGATGCGTATGTCAACGTCGACTAAGCGGGTCGAACGGCGTGTCCAATATAGTTGTATCCCATTGATAAGCATACTACTCAATAACACCCTCTGCAACGTGAGAAGCCAAATAATAACAATCCCTAACACAACGCTTCGTCAATGCAACAAAAGTGAAACTTTGTGCATCTTATGGCGATGTGGGTAGGCGCTTGTTGCAGAAAAAATAATACAATGCGTGAGTTTCTAACGAATTGTGGTAAATTCTCCCCAATTCGTGCCAATCGCTACATAGTAGATGTACACGCGAACCGCAGGCACCCCAGGCGGCGACCGCATCGATGCGCGGTGCCTTGCGCAGCTTACCTGTCGAGCGTATAGGTAGAAAGGTCATGACACATGTCCTTCGAAATCCTCAGTGATGATGAAGGCATCGAAACGCTTGCGTTTGTCGAACGCTTGAAACAACAGGACCAAGTCGCTTGGTCGAAGCTACGGGACCATTATGGCCCTCACATTACCGAGGCCACCTTCGGGTACTGGCTAAACAGCGACCTCCCTTTCGACGTTGTGAAGGACATGCGCTCCATCAAGCGGGTGAGCAAAGGGATATGGAAGCGCGCCGAACGGACCATTACCTGGTTCCGTTTTACCGAACGAGGCTCCTTGTTTAAGTGGCTTAGCCAAATTTCGTACGACATCGTCCGCGAGTATGTAAACTGGGAAATTGAAACGGCGGCGTTCGTCCACCTTTTACAAGACCTCGACCCGATCGCCTGGACACGCCTCATCGATAGCTACTCGCCGGAACTGGAAAAGGCCTGCCGCTGGGACCTTGTGAAACATGGCTATAGCCCCAACGATGCGCCGGACCTCATCCACGATATGTGGATTAAGGCACGCGAGAAGATCGGCGATTTCGAGCATCGTACGAACGAGCGCAAGGGCCTGTTCTTCTGGCTGAAGTCGATTTTGGACAACCTGCTGCGCAACAAAAGCCGAAAGTGGAAGCTGCGCAACCACGCGTCGCTGGATGATGAGCGCTTCGAGGGCGACCACCCCGTGGAGATGGAGCGGTTCCGCCGGGGCGACACGATGCGTACCGTCGAGTCGGAAGTCGAGGATCGCCTATTCAGGGCAGATTATGAGCAGGCGGTGGTACGGGTGATGGCGAAGTTCAAAGCGCCCCACGACAAACTTGTAATCGCAGCACGCTTCTTCGAAGGCGTGAAGCCGGGGGAAATCGCCCAGCAGTTGGATATAGATATTAGCCGCGTCTACCAGGTTACACGGCGCGCCAAGGAACTCCTACGTAACGATGGTGGCCTGAGTGGTTACCTGCCGAACCGGATTGCCGGTAAGTAATAAGGGACAAGACTAGATGACGAACCAGAACGACAAAAAACTCCTTGGAATGGACTACGTCGACGGTGCTGACCAGCTCATCGACCGTTACCTGACGACGACCCGGCACGAACCCAAAACGGCGCACCGGCTGGCACTTTGGTTGCAGGCAGAGTGTGAAGAGCACGGGCTTACCACAAACAAGCTCGCCGCCAAGATGAATGTGGATGTGGAGATGGTGGAACTCATATTGGAGGGCAAGGCTTACGCCAGCGCCTTCGATGATGACCTCATCCGTGCGCTAGCCCAGGCCACTGGCGCAACCGTGGGCCTGGTGGCGATGTTGCTGGGCAAGCCGTTGCAAACCGACTCCAAGGTCGCGTTCGATGTGAAGCACCAGGAAGCCCGCAACAACCACGACGAGGTGGTGAGCTACTTCCTAGACATCCTGGCGAACCCGCGCTCCGAGAAGATGCTGCGCGACGAGGACGAATTCTCCACGCTCATCGACCGGCTGCAAGAGATCATCGTGCAGCAGCGCCGCGAACTTCAGTTCCTGAAGGACATCAAGGAGCGCCTGGAAAACCCCGAAACGGCGGGCGACATCCTGGCACCGGTCCACCCCGATGGCCGCGCCTACTCGGCCCGAGACATCAAGCGGATGATCGAACACTTCCTGGAGAGCGTCGGCTAAGCCTTGCGATTCGCGTGTAAGACGGGAATCTGCAAGTAACTTGTGGATTCCCTCCCCAAAAATTCTTCCTCGTTACATATTAATAGTACAGGGGTACACAATCGAACACCCCGCTTCAATAAAACTGGGCAAAACCGGGCAGGCGAGCGAGTCGGCTTGAGATAGTTTTGACAGGTAGAGAGGCCTGGCGATAAAACGGAGAGACGGGAAACGTAACCTGTGTATGGTTGGTCGCCGGTACAGGTAACACTCCCCGCCACACGATACTTACAGACCTCAATGCTAACACAAGTTGCGATCGAATACACAGAGTTGAGGAACCCCACATGCGCCACCAACCGATCAATTGGACGATGCTGGAGTCTACGGAACCCAAGATAATCCCGCTTACACCCACCGAGCCGTGCGCGGAGAATAGTTTCTTCGAAGAAACGCGCAAATGGGGGTGCTATTGGTGCGGCGGCTCGGGCCTTATCGCCGATGGCGACGCGCAAAAGCCCGTGATCTGCACGCACTGCAACGGCACGGGTACCGGCTGAGCCGGACCCTGCCGGGCGTAACCCACCGCGCTACACCCGGACGCGGGTGCATGGTTCCACATCCATACCGTGCTAGAGGCAGCCTACATTACATCGGGTGGCGCCGTCGCCACATCGCGCAACACTCACTACCGAACCGACTGCCCCGCAATGAAAAGATTGGCCACACCCGTATAAGAGGAGGAACGTCGTGAAGCAATATCGCAAGAACCCGCTGTATCACCCGATGATTCCGTGGGTACTGTGCCCGTTGATGCTGGTTCTCTTCGTCGTGCTCGTCTCGTGCACCTGATCTAAACCAACCGCCATCGATTTGGCGTTAGCGGGGGCGGCTCCCCCATCCACGGTCGCCCCCTGTTTAAGCCCTCTGTTTAAAATGAAGTCGATCTGCTGATTTTGCTGGCTACGCATGCCTACGCGATGCTTGCGCGCAGTCTCTTCGCCATTGCCTTGCCCTTCGCTAGCTCGTCGACTCGAACCCCACAGACCACGCCCTTAATCAGAGCATGGGAAGGATTTAGCTGAGGTGCTTCGGTGATGAAGGTCTCGAGATCGGTTTGTTGCTCCAGGTGCGCTTGCTTCCAACGCGGGTTGACCGTAGCCAGTTAGCCAACGAATAATCTCATCAACGTCCTGCTTGGTACGGCCTTTTTTCTCTGCCTTGTTAACATACAAGGGATGGACCTTGGCAAAACTCATTTTGTAGATTTTGTCGTTTGTCATTGGCATCATGTCACCTCGTTTGTACGATCACCGTTAGCATAAGCAGAACCGCAAGCTTTTCGAAACGTATGTTCTACAACGAAGCCGTGCAGACTTGCGCCCCGATAGCGTGCCGCGGTGTCGGATCGCCGAACCGAACCGCTTTGTGCTACGCTGTACGTGCTATGCGCGATTTCGCAGGCGTTGAATCGTCATATTGAGTTGTTGAGTCGATGAGGGGGTTATATTGGCACGTGGACGAATCAACGGGGTCGAACTCTACTGGGCATTGCACGGCGCGGCGGGTGATCCACTGGTGCTCGTTCATGGCTCCTGGGGCGATCATGTCGGCTGGAATGCGATCGTCCCGGCGCTCGCTCGCTCGTTCCGTGTCCTTACGTACGACCGTCGGGGCCACAGCCAAAGCGAGCGACCCGCCACGCAAGGTAGCATCCACGAGGATGTAAGCGACCTCGCTGCGTTGATCGACCACCTCGACCTGGCACCGGCGCATATTCTGGGGAACTCGTTCGGCGGGTGCATCGTGCTTCGGTTGGCTGCGACGCGGCCCGATTTGTTCCGCAGTCTGATGCTCCATGAGCCGCCACTCTTCGGGCTGATCGACGATGGGGCTGCACAAGATGTGCTGCGGTCTTTCGAGGAGCGGTCGCGGGCTGTCGTCGCGCTGCTAGAAGCGGGACATATGGAGGCGGGTGCGCGCCAGTTTGCCGAGACCATCGCGGTTGGGCCGGGCACCTGGGCACACCTCCCTGTGGCAACGCGGCAGACGATGATCGTCAACGCGCCCACGTTCCTCGATGAAGCACGAGACCCGGACGCGTTGACGATGGACATCGGGGCACTGTCCGGCTTTTCGAAGCCGGTGTTGCTAACGCAGGGCGAACATAGCGAGCCGTTTTTCCCGCCCGTCCTCGACGAACTTGTGCGAGCGCTCCCGAGGGCACAACGGCAAACGCTGGCGAGGACCGGGCACATCCCGCATGCGAGCCACCCACAGGCATACGTCGAGGCCGTCGTCGATTTCCTCAGTACCATCGCCGACTAAGGTCGCAACAGCCATGCTATAAACGGGAGCACCCGTGTGTGCTCCCCTACATCGGTACTGCCCACACCCAAACCTGTTCCCTGGCGCATTTTGGGGCGACTCCCCTGCGCGCATGACCTCGATACTTGCCGCGCCGCGCGGTTGCAACGACAATAGGCGCATGTTAACCCTGTACAAGCTCGAAATTTTTGCGCGCGTCGTCGAGGCTGGGAGCCTGAGTGGCGCGGCCCAAACGCTGTATACCTCGCACTCTGCGGTGAGCCAGCACATTAAGGACCTTGAGGTCAGCCTTGGCGTGTCGCTCTTCGACCGGGGGCGGCGTGGGGTCACGCTGACGCCGAGCGGCGAAAAACTCTACGAACACACGCAGGCCATTTTACGACAGGTGGCACTCGCTGAGGCCGAGGTGACGAATGTCGAGAACTTGCCGGAGGGCCAATTGAGCATCGGCGCGACGCCCGGTGTGAGCCTGTACTTCGCGCCCAATTGGATGCGCGCCTTCCGCGAGCGGCTGCCGCAGATTAGTGTCTCGCTCGACACGGGTACAACGGACGCGGTGGTCGCGGGGGTGTTGGGTCGGCGGGTGGCGCTGGGCTTCGTGGAGGGCGAAATCGACGCGAACAACGATCTCATCACCCACATCGTGCTAGAGTCGATTCCACAGCAGGTGATCGTGGGGCCACAGCATCAATGGTGGGAGGCGGACGGCATCCGCCTGGGTGATTTGAACGGCGTGCAGATGATCACCCGTCAGCAGAACAGCCGCACCCGCGATTGGCTGGACGCAACGCTTGCGAAGCACAACATCCGCGTACAGGTAGTCGCAGAGTTCGATAGCCCGGAGTCGATCAAGCGGAGTGTGGCCCTCAGCGATTGCTGCGCGACGATTCTTCCACCGTATGCGGTACAGGCCGAAGTGGGTGCGGGGATGATACGGGCGGTGCCGGTCGTCGATGCTGACCTGGCGCGTGACCTCAGCCTCATCACCCACGCGACAATGCCGCTGTCGCCGTTGGCGCGGGCTTTTCTGCGGGCGCTGCCCTACAAGCAAATTCAGCAGAAGATAGGCTAGCTGCCGCTCGGCAGCGGCCCGAGGCAAGCCTAACCGCTACCTAAGCCATACGCCAAAAGTTCGGTGATTGAAAATCACTAAAAAATGGCTCA
>CAYSVE010000101.1:0-12174 GCA_964434365.1 uncultured Anaerolineaceae bacterium
CAGGTTGAGCACCTCGCCGCCGATGACCCCGGCCATGAAAATAAAACCGATGGAAAAGCCCGCGTGCAGGTTGCCCCACAGCCACATCACCGGCACTAGGAACCACAGCCGGTCGGTTTCGCGGGTGCGCCACAGCCACAGAATGTACAGCACGACCGTACTCAAAAAGAAGGAGAACATCTGCGGGCGTGGCGACCAGAACACCGCCGCCGTCGCGCTGCCGAGCACCAACACGAACGCGCGCAGGTACACGCTCCCCGCGCACATGCGGTAGATCACCGCCATGCCGCCCGTCGCCAGCGCCGATGTGAGCACCGCCAGCCCGAAGTTCCCTGCAAGCTGCCACGCGCCGAACAGAATCACCTGCGCGCCCCAACTGTGGTTGATCCACGGCTCACCTGCGCGGGTGTGGCTGAACGGGTCGGTGCGGATGATGCCTTCGGTAAGGGTGTGTTCGCCGCTGCGCAGGTGCCACCACATGTCGGTATCCACCGGGATGCGGGTTGCCAGCGCGAACAGCAGCAAAAACAGCACGATCAACGCCGTGCGCTCGATAGTTAGCCGTTGCATGATGCCCTTTCGGTTCACAGGGCACAGTTTAATGCTAAATCAAGGGGATGGCAACATTGGGGTACAGCTATGCCATGCTTTCACGATACCAATCCAAACCGTAATGCTGGGTCGATAAACCTCCCATTGTTGTTTAGCACCCTCGTCTTCAAGATAAGCTGCCCAAAGGGAGGAAAACGCAGCACTAATCCTGCGGATTTGACCGCTTATTTGCTTACACAATTCGACCATCGCCTCCCGATGCTTCGCTGGATCATCCTGCACCAGCACAAGGATTCGATCGGTATCGGCCTTGCATAGGGCCGAGGCGTGCGTCGATTTCGTCGAGCAGGCGCGCGAATCCGCCTTCGGGCGTCAGGCCGTGGAAGGGGGTATCGGTCGTCATGTCGGCTATGCGCGGCGGCTGCGCTTATGTAACTGGATACGGAGCCATGCCGTCCCGGCGTAGCACTTCTGCACACTTTCGATTGCCCCGCGCGAGAACTCCAGCAACTTATCGAGCGGGCGGCCCTGCCGCAAGTAAATGTTGATGACCTGCGAATAGCCATCCACGCCAGGGAGGCTGCTCCGCAACTGGTCTTGCACCGAGCCTGCGGCTGTGCGGACCTCGCGGGCGGCTTCGCTGTGCAGCGTGTAGAGGTAATGGTCGATGTGTTTGCACTTGCGGCTGATCTGGTCGCAAAGCGCCATAATTTCATCGCGGTACGCCTGTGGATCGTGCTGCACCAGGGCGAGCACGCGGTCGGCGTCGTCTTGCATGGGGACGAGACGGGCTTCGATTTCGTCGAGAACCTGTTCGAAGGCTTGCTCGGGCGTTAGCCCCTGGAAAACGTTCTGGGTCTTCAAGGCTATTATGATCTCCTGCTCCCGGTCGGTGCCATTATACTGCCAAGGGGGTATGCTAGATAAAGGTCAGGAACCCATAAAAAGGCACCTATGATTATCGTCATCATTCACATTACCCTCATTGAAGAACACATCGCCGACTTCATCGCGGCCACGCAGCAGAACATCCCCCTGCGACGGAGTGCGCCGGGTAACCTCAAGGTCGAGGTGTACCAACAGCAGAGTGCGCCCACCGAATTCGTGATGATCGAGGTATTCGAGTCGCAGGCGGCCATCGACGCCTACTACGCTACCGATGCACATAAGGCATGGGAGGCGGCGGTCGAACCGTTGTGGAAAGAAATGCGCGGCGCAGACTACACCGCCATCGAATAATCGGCGAGATTGACCAACGAACGCCCCGCGCGGGCTGTCGAAAAGCGCCGATATTTCCTCACCTTACGGGCGGCTGTGGTATCCTCCGCGCCAAACGACCGCACTGCAATGGGGGAACACATCTCATGGACCCGATACTCCTCAACGACTGGCACGCCGTGCGCCCGGCCCGCGACCTCGACGCGACGGGGATGACCACCGCGCGCCTGTTGGGCGTCGACCTCGTCATCTGGCGGGCGGGCGACAGCGTCATGGCGTGGCAGGACCTCTGCCTGCACCGGGGCGCGAAGCTCTCGCTAGGCGAAATCACCGGCGAGGGGCTGCTCGAGTGCCCGTACCACGGCTGGACCTACGACTCCGACGGCCAATGCGTGAAAATCCCCGCGCACCCGGGCCAAGCACCGCCCGCCAAGGCCGTCGTGAAGACGTTCCACGCGCAGATCGCGCACGGGTTTATCTGGGTGTGCTTGGGCGAACCCGCCCACAGCATCCCACCCTTCGAGGAGTACGCCGACGAGTCGTTTCGAAATTTGCTGTGCGGGCCGTATCACTTTAATGCGGCGGGGCCGCGTGTCGTCGAGAACTTCCTCGACGTGGCGCATTTTCCGTTTGTGCACGAGAACATCCTCGGCGTGCGCGAGCGACCCGAAATCGGCGAGTACGAGGTAGTCACCGACGAGGGCGGCATCACCGCGAGCAACATCACCGTGTACCAACCGGACCCCGACGGCAGCGGACGCCCGGCGAACGTCACGTACACGTATAAGGTGTTCCGCCCGCTCACGGCGTACCTGTCGAAGGACACCGAGGGGCCGCAGTTTGCCATCCTGTTGATGGTGACGCCGGTCGAGGAACTCGTCAGCGAGGCGTGGATGTGGATGGTGATGAATCACAGTTGGGATACACCCGAAGCCGAGCTTATCGCCTTTCAGGATGCGGTCGCCGGGCAGGATGTGCCCATCGTGGAGAGCCAACGGCCCGAACTGCTGCCGCTCGATTTGCAGGCGGAACTCCACCTGCGCAGCGACAAAACCGCGATTGCTTACAGGCGCTGGCTCAACGACCTGGGGTTGACCTTCGGCACGGCGTGAGCGTGCAGTCCACGTGGTGCGGTGGCGGCTATCCACAAGGGCGGCCTCATGCGTTATGCTAAGGGCGACGTTACGACCCTTATGGAGGTGCGCTCATGGATACGATCTGGCAGGCTTACCAGACGGACGGCTACCCGATACAAACCAGCCCCGTCACCGCGCGCGAGGCGTTCTACCTCGCGCTGATCGCGTTTGCGCATGACGACATCCCGGCGGCACAACGCTGGACGACCCGCGCGGCGGAGTTCGCGCCGGGGAGCCTCGTTTATCGTCACGGCAAAACGTATCTCCAACGCGTGGACGAACTCGGCAAGAACAACGTCTACGTCGATAGTGAAGCCTTCGCGATTTTCGTGCGTGGTGGCGGCAATGTGTCGCTGTACGTCAACTTGAACAACGCCCTGCGCAAGGTCTACGAGGAGCACGAGGCGATGGACCTGCTGGATATCGGCGTGGGCGATGGCCTCGCGCTGCTGCCCGCCCTCACCGATTCCGTGCAACATATCGACCTCGTGGAGCCGTCGCTGCCGCTGCTCAGGCGCACCTGCGCCGAACTCGATCGTTCGTTTACGGTGTTCAACACGACGATTCAACACTTCAGCCAGAAGGCGCACGCTCACTGGCAAGTCGCGCAGGCGACGTTCAGCCTGCAAAACATGGCCCCCGACGACCGCGTGCCCGTATACGAATGGCTGCGCGAGCACTGCGATTGTGTGCTCATCGCCGAGTTCGATGTGCCGCTCTTCGAGACGCTGCTGCACCCCAGCCGGGTGCGTTACATCGTGGACCGCTACGAACAGGGCCTCGCGGAGTATAAGGGCGACGTGGTGGCGCAGGGCTTTTTGCTGCCGGTACTGTTCGCATATTTCAACCGCAGTGCGGCGAATTCCATCTGGGAAAGCCCCATCGATGAATGGGTGGCGGCGCTAGACGCGGCGGGCTTCGACCATGTGAAGAAGACGATGATCTTCGACTACTGGTGGGCCGATGCCTACCTCATCGACGCGCGCTAGGGGGTGTATGTTGTAGAGGCGCAGGCGAGACGAACATTAGCCCTCGCCCGCAGAACATCACCGGTTAAGCGGAACGTCCGTTGGCAGTTGGCCGAGGGCCGTCAGTAGCAGCGGCACGGCCAGCCGAACCGTGTACTCCACGTCCATCATATGTGCAGACTCGTGGCCGGTGTGGGCGTCGCGTATCGGCGGGCCGAGCAGCGCCAGCATGCGACTGTAGCGGCTTAGCATCATGTCGTCGCTGCGCGAGAGGTAGCCCGTGTAGCGCTGCGACTGCACCCCGTGCACCTCACGGAGCGTATCCGCCATCTCATTCATCAATGCCTGGAAGTGCAGCGGCACGACCGCGCCCTTGCCATCGCCGCTCACGAAGGCGTAGCTCACGCCGTTGCCCCGCCGCGAATTTTCGTTGTCGTTGTGCCCGTCGATGTTGATTACGCCGACTCTCGGCGGCGGCACGGCGTACGTCAGCCGCGACGCACCGTGCCCGAAAAAGCCGTCCGGCGGACCTTCTTCCTGGTCGGTCCACACGAACAGGCACGCCTTTTCGGCGTCGATGAGGCGGTCGTCGTAGCGGTCGAGCGTGACCGCCGCGAGAATCGCGATGAGTGTGCCCAGCGCGTTATCCAACCCCGTGCCGGTGATAACCTTATCCGCGAGCGTCGGCTCAACATGCAGCAGAATCGTGTCATCGGGGCCGAGCGTCCCCTCGTCGGTCTCGAAGCGAAGGGTATCGCCGTCGGCATCGCGCACGGAGACGAGCGTTCCCCATGCCGATGTGACGAGGCCCCCGCCCTCGAAGCGGACCGCGCGCGCGCCGGTTTCGTATGCGCCGTCGGGGAAGCGGTTCGCGCAGATGGGGTATAACGCGCCGTTTTCGACGTCGCGCACGCGGAAGCTTGGCCGGTCCATGTGCGCAACGACCAGCACATCGGGGGTGTCTTTTTCGATGCCCAGCCAGAGCGCCGTGTTGCCGGTGTCCTCGAAGTTGTGCTCGACGGGTTGCTCTACGCCGAACTCGTTCATAATTTCCGCGATCACATCGCCGACGCCGCCGGGCAACCCCGCCCCCGCAGATGGCGCAGGCGCGGCCAGCAGCCGTTCCAGCAGGGGCCAGCTATCGGGCAGTTGAAAGTTCGCAAACAGGTCGCCGAGATTCATTGCAATGCCCTCTCGAACATGGCGTGGACGCCATCCATATCGATTTTGGTGGGGACGGTCACGTTGCGGCGACGGCCCCGGTGATACACGACCGTTTGCCCGCGCGTTTGCCGCCCGGCGAGTTCCACTGTGATGGCATGGTCGACGCTTTCCAGCACGAGGCCGGGTTCCAGCGTAACGGCCATCGCCAATGGGTCGGGGATGAACAGGCCGGGGTCGCGGGTGCGTGCCTTGGCGTTCATGTCCTCGGTCATCGCGCGGTGGAAGCGTGCGCGCGGCGAATCGAGCGCGTTGAGCGCGTCGTAGGCCGCCCACGGCAGGGTGTGGTACAGCGTCGCTTCCCAGTCGACCATCGTTGTGTGCGGGAAGTCGCGGAGGACCATGTGTGCGGCCTCCGGGTCGCAGTAGATGTTGTACTCGGCAGTGGGGGTGGTTGTGTTGCCGTGGGCGGTGTGCGCCCCACCCATGAACACCACCCGTTCGAATAGTTGCGGGAAGGCCGGGTCCATCATACAGGCGAGCGCGAGGTTGGTGTGTGGCCCCAACGCCAATAGTGTATACTCGCCCGGAGACTCGTTCGCGAGGCGCACCAACGCATTGACGGCGTGTTCGTCTTCGGGCTGTTGGGTGATGTGCGGGCGCTCCTTCAGGTTGCCGAGGCCGTCGGCCCCGTGCCACTCTTCGGCGTCGTCCCACGGTTCCACGAGGGGCCGTGTCGCACCACGATAAACAGGCACGCCCTCTGCGCCCATCACAGCGAGCACACACAGCACGTTCGGCACTACGTTGTCGATGTGCGTGTTGCCGGTGAGGGTGGTAATGGCTTCGATTGTGACGTCGGGGTGCGCAAGGGCCAGCATAAGGGCCTGTGCATCGTCCACGCCCGCGTCGGTATCGATGATTAAACGCATGTCACGTCCTTTTAGGCAAAATGTAGCGCAAGCGACTCGTTTTCGCGAATAACCGAAGCCGTTGTAAGAACATAACATCACTTTCCGTAAGGGATGGTTGAGAAATGCCGTAGTGTTAAAATTAAAATGGAAATACCCTAATTACGCGTTAAAATGATTCCGTCAGCATTTAAACAAAAAACGAGGGAGTAAACGTGAACCACAAGCCAGTCTTTTCGATCTTGCTTATTGTCATGTTGTTGGCTGCACTGGTGATCCCCGCCGGGGCGCAGGATGACCCGTTGCAGATCACACTCATCATCAACGGGGTATTGGGCGACCAGTCGTTCTTCGATAGCGCCCAGCGTGGTATGGACATGGCCATGGACGAACTCAACGTCGAAGTGAACACCGTCGAACTCGGCATCGACCCGGCCAACTGGGAAAGCGGCCTGGACGACGCGATGAGCGATGTCGACGCCTACGAACTGCTGATCGTCGGTACCGCGCAGATGGGCGAGTTCCTCGGCGCGCGCGCGCACCAATACCCAGAGAAGGCCTTCGTAATGTACGACGACATCGTCCCGTACGATGACCCGGCGTTTTGCGTCGAGGGTTGCCCGAACGTGTACTCTGTGTTGTATGCCCAAAACGAAGGCTCGTTCCTGGCGGGTGTGTACGCCGCCGCCATCACGATAAGTGACCTGGAAGGCATCAACGAAGCGCCGATCATCGGGGCGGTGGGTGGCCAGGACATCCCCATCATCAACGACTTCATCGTGGGCTACGAGCAGGGCGCCTGCCTCGTGAACCCCGAAAGCTCCGTCATCGTGCAGTATGCCGGTGGCTGGAACGACCCCGCCCGTGGTAAGGAAATCGCCCTGGCCATGTACGAGCAGGAGGCCGACATCGTCTTCCAGATTGCCGGTGGTACCGGCGCGGGCGTCTTCGAAGCGGCTGCCGAGCAGGGCCGTTACGCTATCGGCGTCGATAGCGACCAGGCCTCCATCATTATGGATAGCGACCCCGACCAGGCCGAGCGCATCCTTACCAGTATGCTGAAGAACGTCGACAACAGCCTGTTCCGCGCGACTGAACTGTACATCGCGGGCGAACTGCCGCTGGGTGAGGTCGAGACGCTGGGTATTGCCGAGGGTGGCGTTGGCCTTGCCGATAACGACATCTTCCAGGATAGCACGCCCGAAGAAGTGCTGAACCTCATCGCCGCCGTGCAGGAAATCGTGAGCGCGGGTGAAGTCGAGATCGTGTCGGCCTTCGGCGACATGGGCATGGCCGTGAACGCGGGCTGCGATG
This sequence comes from uncultured Anaerolineaceae bacterium, assembly GCA_964434365.1. Taxonomy (GTDB): domain Bacteria; phylum Chloroflexota; class Anaerolineae; order Aggregatilineales; family Phototrophicaceae; genus CAYSVE01. Next base: position 7,261 of record CAYSVE010000101.1, read on the forward strand.
CGATGCCAGCCGTCGAGTTCGACGTCGAAGCCGCGATGGGTGGGATGTAGTTTTCTCCCCAATATCATAATTGGGTATAGTTGATAGCTGGGGTGGGCCGGTAGGAGGCTCACCCCAGCTTTTGCATGAAATGGGGGGTGCTGACATGGCATTAGTCGAAGCCACCAACATCGTGAAGGTGTATCCCAATGGTGTGCTTGCCAACGACGGCGTGAGCATGTCCGTCGAAAAAGGGGAAATCCATGCGCTGGTGGGCGAAAATGGCGCGGGTAAATCCACGTTGATGAAGATACTTTATGGGCTGGAACAGCCCACCTCCGGCGAAATTGCGTTGCGCGATTCCGTCGTCTCCATCGAAAACCCACAGGACGCCATCGACCTCGGTATCGGCATGGTTCACCAGAACTTCATGCTGGTCGATTCGTTCACCATCGCCGAAAACATCGTGCTCGGCAAAGAGACCACCACCGCGCGCGGCTTTCGGCTGGACCGCAAGCGCGCCATCCGCGACACCGAAGCACTCTCGAAAACCTATGGTCTGCACGACGACCCCCACACGCGCAACGAAGTGACGCCCGTCGAGATGCGCCAACGTGTTGAAATCCTCAAGGCGCTGTACCGGGGTGCCGAAATCCTCATCCTCGATGAGCCGACGGCGGTGCTCACACCGAAGGAAACCCAGGACTTGTTCGTGGCGGTACGCACCCTGGTGGACCAGGGCAAAACGGTGATTTTCATCACCCATAAGCTGCGCGAGGTGATGGAAATCAGCGACCGCGTCACCGTCATGCGCGACGCGCGCAAGGTGGGCACGGTGCAAACCGCCAGCACCAACGAGGCCGAACTCGCCAAGATGATGGTAGGGCGCGAGGTGTTCATGGTCGTCGATAGGCCGCCAGTGCAGCGCGGCAAGCCGGTGATGGCGGTCGAGGGCCTTACGTATGTCGACCCCACAGGGCGGCCCACACTTAACGGCGCGAGCTTTACCACCTACGAGGGCGAAATCCTCGGGGTGGCAGGTGTCGAGGGCAACGGCCAAACCGAACTCGCGGAGGTGCTCGCCGGGCTGCGCGAGGCGACCACCGGCAAAGTGTTGGTCGATGGGAACGACATCACGAATGTGGGCGCGCGCGGTGTCCGCGAGGCCGGGGTGGCGCACATCCCTGAGGACCGCTTGACGAACGGGGCTGCGCTCGACTCCTCCATCAACGACAACCTCATCGTCGACCGCTACTACCGCGAGCCGTTCACGCAGCGGCATCTATTGCAACTGAATGCCGTGAAGCAAAACGGCGAGGCACTCATCGAACAGTTCAACATTATTACGCCGAATGGCGAGGTGCCCATCAAATCGTTGAGCGGCGGCAACATGCAAAAAGTGATTATTGCGCGCGAATTTTCGTCCGAGCCGCGTTTGCTGATCGCGGCACAACCCACACGCGGCGTCGACATCGGCGCGATCGAATTTATCCACAAGCAACTGGTCGAGAAGCGCACGACGGGCACATCGGTCCTGGTTATCAGCGCCGATTTGCAGGAAGTGATGAAGCTGAGCGACCGCATTATGGTGATGTACGACGGTGAAATCGTGGCGATTTTCGAGAACGCGCCCGACCTCACCGAAGAAAAGCTGGGGCTGTACATGCTCGGTGCCGAGCGGCAGCACCCCGCGGAAATGGCAAATTAGCGATGACGGGTATCCAACGCACGTTGCTTCTTATCCTCGCGCTGCTGGTGGGCGCGGCGGTGGTCTTCGGGGTGAGTGGGCAGGTTTTCGGCGGCTCGGTGGAGGGGATGCTGAACACGCCCAGCTACCTGAATATTCTGATCGTGAATGTGCTGGTAGGCGTGAGTGTAACGCTGTTCGTCATCGAACTGAAGTGGGACGCGATTCGCGTGACGCTAACGGTGATTTTCGCGTTATTCCTCGGCTACCTCGTGACGATGTGGTTCAATGCAGACGCTGCCGCGCGTTTCTCGCAAGGCGAGGCGTTGGTGCAGGTGCTCAGTGAGGCCGAACCCGTTGAAAACGACGACGTCGACCTGGAATATGGGCGCAGGCGCGGCGTGGAATTCAACGAGCCAGATGTGCTGGAGCCGGTGAGCGAACTCTCGGTAACCTTCGAGGGGCGCGGCGGCGATGTGGTCGATGTGTTGGCCTTCGCGGCGAATCGTCGCAGCGAGGTGAACATGCAGCTAGAACTACTCGGCCCCGGTGGCGATGTAGTCGCACGTGCCGATAGCGCCACGCCAGAGCAGATCGAACGCTACGGCGACATGGACATCGACGTGCGCTTCGAGCGAGACGCGGTGGTCGCGGGCTTTGCCCTGCCGGAGGACGGTGTGTACACCATCGTGGCCGCGCCAGAGAGCGTCGGCTTCGGTACGTCGTTTCGCGAGTCGGTGGCGGCGACGAACGTCGCTTACGATGCGTTTCTGCTGGGGCCGCTAAGCCGCCCCAACCGTTGGGCCGTGTGGATTCAGGATGCGATTACACTGATACTCGTCGGCCTTTCGATTAGTATCGTGTTCCGCGCAGAGCAGTTCAGCCTGGGTGCGGAGGGGCAGTTGTACTTCGGCGCGCTGGTGAGCGGTGTTATTGCGCTGGGGTTGGGCAACCTGCCCGGCATCCTCGTGATTCCCATCGCGCTCATCGCCTCCGTGACAGCAGGTTTCCTCTATGGGTTGCTGCCGGGTGCGCTGAAGGCCTACCTCGGCGCGAACGAGCTTGTGTCCACACTCATGTTGAACGTCGTTGCGCTGCGCTTCTACGAACTGGTGCTCACGTTCCAGCTTCGGCCCGAGGATGCCGGCTACGTCGCGTCGGAGTTCTTCGGGGCGGGTGGGGTGCTACCACCCATCGTGGAGGGCACGCAGGTGACCATCGCGGTGTACCTGGTTGCCATCGTGACGGTGCTCTCGTGGCTGTTGATGCGCCGCACACCGCTAGGCTACCAACTGCGGCTTATCGGTAGCAACATCCGCTTCGCCGAGTATGGCGGTATCGCCACCCGCCGCAATGTGATGCTTGCGATGGCGATCAGCGGTGCGGTGGCTGGCCTCGCCGGGGCGCACCTGGGCATGGGTGTGCATCGCCGCCTTATTTTAAACATCTCGCTTGGGCTTGCCTTCGAGGGGGTTGTGGTGGCGCTACTCGCGCGGAACAACGTGCTCGTGGCACCCTTCACCGGGTTGTTGTACGCCTATTTGCGTGCAGGCGCGCAGTTTATGGAGCGCGACGCGAACGTCAGCTTCGAAGTCGTGCGCGTCATCCAGGCTGTGATCATTTTGCTCATTACCGCCGAGGCCCTCGTGACGATGTTCCGCCGCCGACAGATCCGCCGCCGAGGGACCGTCGAATTGGCAGTCGAGGAGGAAACGCCCACACCCACCCCACCGGATGTCAAAGAGAAGGGAACCGCCACCAATGTTTGAAAACGTCATCCAGGGGATTTTTAGTGCGGCTTTTCTTGCGTCTATCCTGCGTGTGACCACGCCGATTTTGCTCCCGTCGATGGGCGCACTGCTGAGCGCGCGGGCGGGCGTCATCAACATCGGCCTGGAGGGGATGATGCTCTCGGCGGCATTTACAGGGGTTATCATCAGCGCGTACTCGTTAGGCTGGTTTGGGCCAGAAGTCGGTACGGCGATAGGTCCGTGGCTGGGTATGATCATCGGCGTGGCAATTGCGACTGCACTCGCCTGGGTGTTGGCCTTCTTCCACCTCGAACTTCGAGGTGACCTGATCTTGAGCGCCCTCGCGATCAACATCTTCGGCAGCGCCGCCACCGTCGCGGTGATGTTCGAACTCACGGGCGACCGGGGTAACACCGGCACACTCCCCAGCCTCGAGATGCCCTTTATCCAACTACCGACGGCCATTCAGAGCATTCCGTTTGTGGGTGCGTTCGTCTACGGTGTGTTCAACAACCAGAGTGTGATGACGTGGATTGCGTTCATCTGTGTGGCGTTGGTGAGCTACGCCCTGTATCGCACGCCGTTTGGGATGCACCTGCGCGCGGTCGGCGAAAACCCGGATGCGGCGCAGTCTGTGGGTATCCCAGTGAAGCGGGTGCAGTACAGCGCACTGCTGCTGAGTGGGATGTTCGCCGGGTTAGGCGGCATCCACATGAGCATGGGCTACCTCACGCTGTTCCAGCGCGATATGACCGCGGGGCGCGGCTACATCGCGCTGGCGACGCCGCTGCTGGGCGGGGGTAACCCCACTGGCACGATGATCGCCTCGATGGTGTTCGGCTTCTTCGATGCAATTGCGATTCGCATCGGCTCGCTGGCGATACCGTCGCAGTTGCCGCAGATGGTGCCCTACATCGCGACGGTGATGGCGCTGGTCATCTACGCGTTGCAGATGAGGCTGACCGTCCGCGTGCGCAGCCTGCGCGCCGCCGAGGGGGCCGGGTTCGATAGCGGCTTCTGGCGGGCGGTGCAGCAACTCAGTGTATTGCACATGTTCATGATGATGACGGCCATCGTGGGCGTGTTCATCAGCCTCAGCATGTTCTCTGCGCCGAATGGTTTCGGTGGGGTTGGTACGGCGTTTTCGCAAGGTGCCCTCATCGCGGTGGTTAGCGTCGTGATCATCTTCGTCAGCCTACCGTTCGTCACCCGCGTGGAGCGCATCGGCGAACGAGCGTTGCTCAGCGCGGGCGCGAGTACCCTGGCGCTGGGTGTGTACCTGGGGTTATTCCTGTGGTTATTCTTCGCGCCGATGACAGCCTTCGCGATCGGCTTCGGCGCGGGGGCGGTCGTGTGGGTGTTGCTCGGTTGGCGGCTGTTGATGCCTCGTAGTGATAGAAAAGCGAAGCCTGCGGCTGCGTAATCTGCGAATTATTGTTGCCCGGGTGGGGTTGCACCCCCACCACATAGTTCTCTTTCCGAAAAGAGGTAGATGTG
>CAYSVE010000102.1:0-12137 GCA_964434365.1 uncultured Anaerolineaceae bacterium
CGTGCTAATTGTGAGGTTTCTGTTTCCCACCCGCACCACGCGGTGGTGGGTTACGACAACATAATCGTTACGCCACTCCAGGTAAAAGTAGATCATCATCACCGTGGGGAAGACCACGCCAATGCCCACAAACAAAATCTGCAACGCAACCACTGGCGCAACCACGGCTGCCACAATCAACACGATGAACAGCAACAAGGCACTCCACCCACGTCGCACAAAGGCCCACGGATGCCGCCGCAACGTGAGAATTTCCGTTTCGTTAGCACGCAACCCCTGGAAATCCACTTTTTTCGTGGGTTTGGCAGCGGGCACACTCTGTGTGGTCCGCACGGGCGCAGCGGGTTTTGCAGCTTGCGGGGCAACCGATGCCACAGGCGCAGGAGCCGGATTCGTAGACAGAGGCTGGCGCGCCGCCGGTTGTTGACCGGGCAACACCAGGTTCCGGCGAATTTCAGGATAGGCTGCAATCGCGTTCAAAAAGCGACTACGCGACAAAAATAACACGGTCGAGGGGTGTGTGGCATGTAACGATGCACCCTCGGTTCCCTCTCGTAGCAAGGCATCGAGGTCGGCAACGGAGTTGCGCTCGTTGACTTCGCCGACACGGCGCACGTTCCCCTGCGTATCGTGCCGGGTGAGGATTGCCTCACCGGAGACGAACACAAACATGCCCTGTGTGGGGCTGCCCTCTCGCACGATGAGGTTACCCGGTTGGAAGCGAAGCACCTGAAAGGCGCCCACAATATGGTCGAGTTGATCGGGCGGCAACTGCGAGAAAAGCGAAATCTGGCGGATGTTTTCCACATAACGATCTGGCATAGGTGTTTTTCGTGTGCGCTAGCGGACGATGCACCCCAATTGTACAACGTTATCGGGCGTTTGCGTGGGGGCACGCACACCGGTTGACGGATCGTATAGCCCCATTTGTGCACAATATTGACCCCGCGGCAACTCTGCCACGTCGATTTGCACCATTTGTGTGTAGGTGCGTTCATTTTGCCCCCACAAAAACGAGGGGTAGCGATTGCCCCCAAGTGGGGTATCGCTCTGCCCGACGATTGTGGTGTCTGAATCCAATAGGTGCACAAACTGCGACAGTGGGCGGGCTGCCCACTCACGGGTACCCCACGCTGTTGTGATGCTTAGCGTGTCGGAAGTTTCGGTGATCTCCGCGCTCAGTAGGAGCAAGTCACGCTCGAATGCAGCCTCCACGGAAGTAGGCTCAGGCAGTGGTGGCCCCGATGCTGCAATCCAACCCACGAGCGGCGAACCCCCATCGGAAGTCGGTAACGGTGCATCGCGCGCCACATCGAATACACCGACGGTCACGCGGTAGGCGGTCGCGGGCTGCGGAGGCTGCTCGAAGGGCATGGCGAAGCGGTCGCAAAATGCGCGGCCCGGTCGCCACAACGTATACGACCCCATCCCGAACAGCGACTCGCGCCCGCCGAAGACCACCTCGCCATCCAGCAGTGCAAACGTGAACGGATTTGTCACGGGGAGGGGGTCGTCCTCACGGAGCGAACGCCAGCAGAGCGTCACGTCGAGTGGTGGTTGATTGGCGGGGTTCAGCCGCGCTTGCTCGATGCGATAGCCGATAAATTCGATATCATCGTAGCGTAGTGGGCCGCCCTGCAACCCGCCGATGCGATGGCCGAAGAACACCCCATACGCCGCGGGAACCGTGAGCCAGCCCGCCACCATCGCAGCGAAGATCACCAGTGCAGCGCTCATCGGTAGCAGCCTGCGCGGTAAACCCGCCCCGACGAGCACCGCAAAGGCGAGCCACCCCGGTAACACAAGCCGCCCCCCCACAGCGGTGAATGTCATCGCCCAGCGACCGTATGCGGCAAACATCCCTGCGCAGGTGAGCAGCAGAATCGCACCTTGTAGTGGTCGGAGCCGATGCTTACCGAGCACCACGACCATCAACAACAGCAGTGGCACAAAATATGACCATGCCGGTGCAAAGACCCCCGCAGGCGATGACCCAAAACTTGCCCACACCGTCGGGAGGGTCGGCAGCTCCGCCAGCAGGGCCTCACCAAGTGGGCGAGGCGGGTCGAAGGCCCACGGCATCGCAAGGTGTGGGGCCGTTCCTAGCGGGTCACCGAAGCGCAGCGCACCATACAGGTACCACGGCCCACATACAAGCAGCGCCACCCCGAAAAATAGCAACCCTGTGCGCATTATAATTATACCGCTTGGTTGTCGCCACATGCGCAGCACAATCATTACGCTGGCAAGGCCGATAAACAACAAATTGCCTGCTTTGCTCAGCCCACCCAGGCCGAGCATCAGCCCGAAGAACAACGATTGACGGGGTAAACGCAGCAACCCCCACACGGCGACCGCGCCGAATAGCAGTGCAGCTGCGTCGTTGCCCAGCACGGCAAAGGTATGTATTAGTGTAGGGTTGAAGGCAAACAACACCCCTACGAAGATCACTCGCCCACCAGCGAACAAATCGCGCGCGGCGCGAAAGGCGACCGCGACGGCAAGCATCCCCATGAAGACGGACATGAAGCGCATCCAGTGCAGCGCGGCTTCGATGGCCGGTTGTTGCGGAATGTGGGTATCGCCGTAAAGGTGTAGGTTGCGGTTATCGTTTTGGGTGGGGCCAGGAGGCCACGGGTTTGGCAGGCGTTCTCCCTCCCATTGATGAGCAGGCCCCAGCACAGACCACCCGGCTACCGCAAGATAATAGAGTGGGGGTTGGGCGCTCTCGTGGCCAGCATAGAAATCAGCAAAGCGCGATGGATTTGGCAGGCTGTTCTTTTGGCGTAGATCTGCGATATAGCCGAAGTGCCACACCTCGTCTGGGCCTTCGAAGGCGGGTAGCGCCAACGACATGTGTACTGCAAACCAAAAGAACAGGAGTAAGAAGGGAATCGTGCGCATGGTGTGCATTGTACACACGAAGATACCCGCGCGCGGCGGGTATCTTCGTAAAACAGGAGAGCAAAGAAGGAGAGAGAAAACGCTAGGCCACTTGCACCGCTTCCAGCAGTTCCTGAACCTTGGGCCAGACGCGTTCGTCTGGCATTAGCCACTTGTCGCGCACCATCATATTGCCGTCGATATACACCAGCGCCGGGTGCTGGATGTTGTAAAGCTCGTGTGCGCGGCGGTCTGGGTCCGCGAGCAGTTCCATCTTCACCGGGACGGGGCTGCTCATGTGGAAGCTGTAAAGGGTGTGCTGCTTGTCGTGGATAACCAACGCCAGGTTGATGCCGCTCTTCAGGAATTTGTGCGTGTGCCGCTGCATAAACAAGATGCGCTGAATGCTGGCGGGCTTCCAAATATCGTCTATGAAGCCGAGCAGGAGACCACGGGAGCCGATTAAATCGTGGAGTGTGCGTGTGTTCTGGTTATGGTCCTGCAGGCCAAAAGGGCGGGCGGGGTTATGTAACAGTGGGCCAAGTTCGTACGTATCGCTCATTGAGTTCTCGATTTACACTAAATTGCTCTGCCAATTGAAATCAATTGTACGCCAACCCTCAAAACTTGTAAAGTTAAAATATAGGGACAATTGGGGCGCAATCGCAATACGCCCCAAATCGAATGTTAATCTTAATGCTCGACGCGTGGGGTTTCGCCCAGCGACTCCCAGATTTCTAGCTTACCCTTTACCCGGCGGATGACTTCGTCGGTGAACTCCGACGTCGTCGCCGAGCCTGCAAGGTCACTCGTGCGCACGCCATCGTAGACGGTTTCCATCGTCGCTTCGTAAATCGCCCGGCTGGCCGCGGCGGTTTCATCGGTGCGGATGTAACGCAGCACCGCCGCCCCCGCGAGGATCATGGCCATGGGGTTGGCGATATTCTTACCGAACAGGCTAGGCGCTGTACCGTGTGGGGCTTCGGTGAGGGCGATCTTCACGTCGTTGTTGTCGTCCAGGCTAAAAATGACCGACTCCGCCCCGGCAATCGTCCCGAACATTTTAATCACGAGGTCGCTGAGGGTATCGCCGTCGCGGTTGAGGGCGGGAATAACGAGGCGTTCCCCCGTTGTTTCCAGCAACAGGGCAAATGTCGCATCGATGAGTTGCGGGTTGTATCGTACACCAGGGAAGCGCTGCGACGCGGCATCGAGTTCTTCTTTAAGCATCCCTTCGTAGATGGGACTCACGGTGTACTTCGGGCCACCGAACACCACACTGCCCGTACGCCGTGCGTAGCGGAAGGTGAATTCGGCAACCGCGCGGCAGGTCCGCCGAGAAAGCGGACGTGTGCTGTAGGCCATTTCGTCCAGGCCTTCGCCCTCGCGCCACTCCTTCGCGTTGTAGGCCCCATCCACGGCCATGCGAACAACGGCGATGGGTGAGTGAACACCCGCTACGGTTCGCACACCGGGTATGCGACGCCCGGTGCGCAAAATCACCTGACCGCCGATGAGTTCACGCAGGAGGGCGTTCGGGCTGCCCACATCATCAGGGTCACCGGGGGTAATGGTCGCGGCTTTGATGCCCAGCCCGGTTTCGCGAAGGCGTGCGGCAGCTTCGCGCACGATCTCATTTTTCGTCTCGCGCCGCTTTGCCAGCGACAGATTGTATGTCTCGAAAGTTAATGGCGTCCCGATGACATCTGGCTGCAACACCCGCAAAGCCTCATCGAGTAGCTCTTGCCCGGTTTCATCGCCCTGCAAAATTACGAGGTTCGGAGTAGTCAATGGAGCATCCCCTTTGTCTTTATCGTCGCTCCATTCTAGTGCAGAACGCACGACGCATCAAAGGCGTAGGTACCCCTTTAGGGCCAACTGCGGTATGATGTGCCCTAGTTCCCGGCCTAGGCGGGGCATTCTTGAGAAAAGGAGGGGAGCCGCATGATGCGTGTATTGTTTTACCTCACCCTGATACTGTTAATTTGCACGCCTGCCTTCGCGCAGGACGATACCACTACGACCGACACCGCACAGTCGACAGTCGAAGCGATTTTCACGGCATGCGAAGACTTGGCGGTCGTCAACCTCAACGGGACGATGCTCACGGGCTTCGATGTGTACTTCCAGGTGTTCAGTGGCAACTCAATCGATGGTGTGGCACTTACGAACCTGAGACGCATCAATGCGAGTGGGGAGTATGCGTTCGCCGAGCGCATTAGCTACAGCAACGGGCAAACCATCCCCAGCGGCGGCGTAGGCACCCTACGTGTGATCATCGCGAGCGCCAGTGACCCAACGTCGATTGCCGCCGAAGACGCGATCAACGACGTACAGGATGGCTGTGCAGACGCGATCAACCCGTTGCAAACCAGCGCCGACGCGGGCGACCCGTTCGGCGCAGCAGTTGGCAGCACATCAAGCTCGCGCGGCATCTTGCGACCCGACGGTGGCATCCTCAACCCAGAGGTCGATTTCGAGAGCGAGCCGTTGGTCGTGCTTGGCCCGCGCCTTAACTTCGACCCCCGCCGTAGTGGTGATCCTGGCCTTGTTTTCGCAGAGTGCGATAGCTTTTTGCCAGAGGGGCGCCCTGGCCTCATCTACGATAGTGATAACGTGCGCGTCTTCTGGTCGTGGTTTGCCGACACCCCGCAGCGCGTAGAGGAGAACCTGAGCCGTGCGATATACGAGGTCAACCTGAACGGCGCGCCTGTGCAACCCGTAACGCGCACATCGCCGCGCCTCATCAACGGTAACTACTGGGTGTTCTTCGAGGCAGGCATCGGCAACCTGGCCCCCGGCCACTACGAAGTTGAGTTCAAGCTAGACTGGTCGGCACCGATTTTCGATGGCTACGCCGAGTTCGGCCCTGGTACGGTAAACCCGCAAGTGCGTAGCAACTGCAACTTCGATGTGGACCTGAACCCCTTCAACGCAGCGGTATCGTACAGCGGCATGTACTTCCCGGCGGACCCGCCCAGCCACGACTTCGAGCGGAATATCATCCTCCAGGAGACCATCGACGAGTTCAACCGGCAATCCAACGTCGGCCAACCGGACGAATAGGCCACATGCTGGCAGACCAAGCTATGGACCTGTTCGGGGTACCGCTTAGCCCCGAGCAGGTTCAGCAGTTCGACGATTACGCAAAATCCCTCGCGGGGTGGAACGCACACACCAACCTTACCGCCATCATCGAACCCGACGCGGTGCGCGTGCGCCACTTCCTCGATTCACTGTCGCTTGCGGGTATCACCGACTTTAACCGACCCCAACGCCTTATCGACATCGGTACCGGTGCGGGCTTCCCCGGCCTGCCGCTGGCTATCGCCTACGAAAAGCTACATGTCACCGTGATGGACTCCACGGGCAAAAAAGTACGGTTCTTACAACATGTGATCGACGCGTTGAAGCTCACCAACGCACGAGCGATACAGGCTCGGGCCGAGGAGGCCGGGCAGGATGCTGAGCATCGTGCCACGTATGACGTAGTCACTGCGCGGGCTGTCGCGAGGCTGCCAGCCCTGCTAGAGTATATGCTGCCGCTCGCGAAGGTAGGCGGTGTTTGCGTTGCGATGAAGGGCATCACGGCGGAGGAAGAGGCGAATAGTGCCGCGCCAGCCATGAATATGCTCGGGGGCACGCTCTCGCGCATCGAGGCGGTGCAATTACCCGGTGTCGATGAAGCGCACAATCTCGTCGTCGTGAAGAAGGCCGCGAATACGCCCAGCTCCTACCCTCGTAGGCCAGGCATACCCACCAAACACCCCCTGGAATAACACAAAACCCTCACCAATGCTGATGAGGGCTGTGTTGCTGCTGTAGCGGGCTACGAGCTAAATCGAGTCGCCGACTTCGGCAGCCGCGTTGTGGTTTGCGATAGACTGCTTGATGTCGCTGCCGATCTCGTCGCACTTCTGGCCAAGCTGCTCAACCTTCGGTTGAATGTTGGACAGGTAGCGCGAGAGTGCGATATTGCCGAACAAGCCGATGAAGGCCGTCATCTTGAGCACCAGGATGACCGCTTCGAGTGCCTTTGCGACACCCCGCAGCACATCCCCGCTGACATCGAAGACGCCTGCGACATCGTTCATCGCCTCGGTATCCATGTACGTGGTAGCCATGTGTGTTCTCCTTCTCTCTCAGTTTCTCAGTTACTACTTGATTCCGGGGGCGATACCCGCAAACACATCGCCCATATCTTCGGCCAGGCTGCGCAGCTTGATGTCGCGCTTGAGGATGAGATCCGCCGCGTTGGACACGCCCGACCCCATTCCGGCAATTGCCTGGATTAGCTCTACGATCATTGGCAGCAGCACCCCACGAATTTCCCCAACCATCGCGTCGGCGTCGTCACCTTCCCAGGCCCCGCCAACGATACGACCCAACGCACGGTCGATGGGGCCACGCACGCGGTTTTCAAGGATGTTCCCCTGCTGCGTGATTTGCTCAAGGACTTCTTCGACGCCCTTGCCTACGAGTTTAAACAGTCGTCCGATTGCCATGGTGTTTCCTCCTCAGGTTTTGGCTATGGGTTAGCTGAACAGCCCGGCAGAGCGCTGTTCAGCCTCTTGCACGTCAGCGATTTCGGTGACCAGTTCGGCGGCACTGTCCTTGAATGCCAGGATGAGTTCGTCCAGAATGCGGATGAGGTGTTGTACCGATGCCTGCATCGCCTGGCCTGTCTCCCCGATGAGCGCGCCGTTATCGATAAGGGCGATGATGGATTGCGCCTCGGTGCGAATGTCGTTATCCACGGAGTCGGCAACGTCGTGCAGAATGCGCACCATCTCGCCAACCTTCTCGTAGTTCATCTTCAATTCGGCCATGTGTGTCTCCTTACTCTCGTTTCTCGGTTGGTCGGTGGGCTAGTTCGGGAACAGGCCTTCGGCCTCTTCTTCGGCATCGGCGAACTCTGCCGAAATCTGCCCGACGATGTCGGCAGCTTGGTCTAGGGCAGCAGCCAAACGCGTCAGCACTGGCTCCATAGCGTCGTCATAGTCGCCGTAGAAGGAATCGGCGTTAGGGCCGATCCACTCGCCACCACGCAGTTCTTCCACCTGTGCGGTGACCTTGCTGAGGCAGTCACGGGCGGTGTCTGCCATGTCCCCGAATCGGGCGATGATGTGGTCCAGATCGTCGTACACTACCTGGATTTCTTGTGCCATGTTGCGCTCCTCTCCTTGTTGTTAATTTTGCGTCTGCGTGTTGCCACGACACGGTCTTCATGCTAGGGGGTGTGCGCCTAAAAAGCGCCTAGCGACCGTCCCATCGAAGGCCGGGAGGATAGTCTTTACAGCGTTTTTTCAGGGTGGGCACATGCACCGTTTTCGCCGCGAAGCGGGGCGGATATGCTATAGTAGGGCAACTCAAAATAGGATTGACGGAAAGACTAGCTTGTCTAACTTGCCTGGCAGTTATTTGCTTTTTGCTCCGGCCAACCCCAACGCCGATGTCGAAGGTAGCGTTACCGCCTTAATCGTCTTTTTCGTGATAGCCATCGGCGTGTCGTTCCTGTGCTCCATCTGGGAAGCCGTCCTGCTCTCCACGTCATCGTCGTTTGCCGAAACCCGCGCCAGCGAAGGACGGCCATCAGGGCGCATTATGATGGCGCTTAAACGCGACGTCGACCGGCCCATCTCGGCGATATTGACGCTAAACACGATTGCGCATACGCTGGGTGCGTCGGGTGTGGGTAACCAGGCAGGGGCCATCTTCGGTAACGAGTGGTTCGCGCTGATCTCTGCCGTGCTCACGTTTTTGATCCTCGTGCTGTCGGAGATCATCCCGAAGACGCTTGGCGCGGTGTACTGGCAACAACTGAACCCCTTCACAGCATACAGCCTGCGCGTGTTGGTCTTCGTGCTGGGTCCGGTCGTGTGGGCTTTCCAGCGGCTAACGACCCTGCTGGCCTCGCACGAAGAAGGCCCGGTCATCACCCGCTCGGAGCTAGAAATCCTTGCGCAGTCTGGCGCAAGTGCCGGCACAATCGACGAGCAGGAGCACAAAATTTTCCAAAACTTGCTCCGGCTGGAAAGCGTGCAGATCAACACGATTATGACGCCGCGCACGGTAGTCCTCACCTTGCAGCAGGATACGACCGTCCGCGAGGTGATGAACCGCCCACGGGGCTTGCCATACTCGCGCATTCCCATCTACAACGAGAGCGTAGACGACATCACCTCGTTCGTACTGCGTTACGACATGCTCGTCGCCGCCGCGAAGGATCACCATGACACAACGCTCAAGGAACTAAGCCGCCCGATTATCTCGGTGCCCGAGAGCCTGTCTGTCGCCAAAACCATGAACGAGATGATCGCCAAAAAGCAGCATATCGCGCTCGTGTTCGATGAGTACGGCGGTACGGCTGGTGTCGTTACGATGGAGGACGCCGTCGAGAGCCTGCTCGGGTTGGAAATTACCGACGAGAGTGATGTGGTCGAGGATATGCGTGTGCTGGCCCAAGCCCGCTACGAGCGTCAGCGCGAGTTGCTCGGTATGGTGTGGGACGAGGCCAACGGTGCCCCTAATGGCCGCGAGACGGATTCGACCGATACCAGTGATAGCGCCGACGGGCCGCCTGAGCCGGAAACCGCCGACCCCGAGGAGCCAACCTCATCGGAGAGCTAACCCCAGTAGAGCCGTATGGCTTCGGGCTTTCGCTACGGCTCATGAATCGCTATCACGGTGTGCTGGATGCACGCCACGATGGGGCGTACTACCGCGCACTGCGCTCCGGCGAAACACTCGCGCTACTTCGCGTGGCCGAAGCGGGCGGTACGCTTTCCACCGAAATCGTGGCGACGACCGGCCCTGTTGATGAAACCGCCTTGCACCACACTATCCGGCGAATGCTGGGCGTCGATGAGGATTACCGAGCATTTTACGCCGTCGCAGCAGCAGACGGCACGCTAGCGCAGGTCATCGAACCGCTGATCGGCCTGCGCCACTTCCAGAGTGAAACCGTATTCGAAGCCCTGTTGATGGTCATCATCGAGCAGCAAATTTCGCTGGCCGCAGCGCTTCGTGCACAGCACGTCCTCGCAGCGTGGGGCGGTAACGTCATCGAATACGACGGGCGTCCGCACTACGCCTTCCCCATGCCTGAGCAAATCGCAGATGCCCCACGAGATGCCTTCACGCCATTGAAAATCACGTGGCGGCGGGTGGACCTGATGCAGCACATCGCGCGGATGGTGATCGATGGCAAGCTCAACCTCGAAGGGTTACGCCATGTCTGTGCGGACGACGCGTACACGACGCTGACGTCGATTAAGGGCATAGGGCATTGGACCGCCGCGTGGACGCTCATCCGTGGGCTGGGCGATTTCGGCTACGTAGGCCACAACGATGTGGCCCTACGCGCGGCGGTGGCCTTCTACTGGCACGGTGAAGAGGGAAAGGTGAGCGCAAACGAAGTGGCGGAAACGTTCGCGCAGTACGGCGAGCACGCCGGGTTGGCGGCCTTCTACACCCTGATGCGATGGGCCATCGATCGGTACTAGCACCTAAACCCCGCCAGAGGGTTCACACCACCAATTCGGCGTAGAGATGTTCCTGTGTCAGGTTCGGCAGCACCGTCTCGCGGCTGCCAAGGGTGAGCGCCGCCGCTGTCGCGCCGAGGCGCATCGCCTCATCGACGGGCACTTCGTTGAGGATACCGAAAATCGCCGCTGCGCAGAAGGCATCCCCTGCGCCGGTCGAATCCACCACTTCGACCCTTGTCGCACGAATGAAGCCGGTGCCGTTCTGGTCGGCGTAGGCAAGGCCCATCGGCCCAAGCGTCACCACAGCGATGTCGGCCCCCATGTGCACAAGCTGCCGCGCGACGGACATCGCGTCGTTGCGCTCGGCCACGGCACATTCGTCGCCACAGAGGACGGTCGTTTCGCCGGCGTTGGGGACAATAAGGTACATTTGCGGGATATACGGGCGCAGCGTCGCGGCAAGTGCGGGGGTTGTGGGGTCTGCACACACCCGTAGTTGATACCGCGACACCAACTCGAAGAGCGTTTCGAGGGCGTCTTCGGTGAGTGTCGCATCGATCGCGACCATCTCGGCGCTTTCGAAGAGGCGTTCGTGTTGTTGCAGATAGTCTGAATCGACGTGCGTGTTGACCTCGAAGTCACTGATGGCGACGTGCAAGTCGCCATCGGGACGAAGCAGGGCCATGTAGCTCCCTGTACGGCCACCCGGCACCCGCCGCACATACTGGCAATCGATCCCCGTTTCTGCCGACTCGCGGATCACACGGTCGCCTTCGGCGTCGTCGCCGACGGCGGTTAGCAACACCGTGCGAACTTCGAGGCGGGCAAGGTTCTCGGCGATATTGCGGGCAACCCCGCCAACGCTGTTACGCACTTGCCCCAGGTTCGGGGTTTCCCATGTCAGGTCTCCGGTGGGGCGCCCCTTTACATCGACACCCGACGACCCCACAACCAACACATACCCACTGTCGTAATCTGGCAGACTATCGGTCATGGCATTTACCCCTCCGAGAGGTCTAACGAGGCATAAAGGTTGTGCTCGCCACGGGCAAACATGCGTTGGATGCTGAGTCCGCTAGGGCCTTCATTGCCTTTCGGGACGAGGCGCAGCCGCAAACGGTCGACACGCGGGCAACCGCGCTCGTTCCAATTGCGGAATAGAGCCTCGACGGCGAGGAACGAATCGGCCCCCGCGAAACAATGTGTATTCCCATCGGCGTCATCTGGCACGAAGGTCGCGCTACCTGTTTGTAACAAGCCGAACCCGTGACCTGCAATCCCATATACCGATTGTACCCCTTCTACGGCGTAAGTTACGAATGTTGAAGAGGTTGGCACATTTAGCATGGCGTAGGGTACGAAGCCGTGCCAGTAGTCGCGCCAGGGCAACGCAGCGCCCAGGTGACAATGCGCCGCATCTTCCGAGATGAGCAAATGCAGCGCGGCAGTATCGATTTTACTCACATCGCTTGAGTACAACCGCAACGACGAGCCACCGCCTAAATACAGGTGCAAATCCGGCCCGGCAGCGGCACCGCGCAACGGCACAAAATCGGTGGGGGTGTTGTCGCTGCTGTACAACGAGCCATCCGGCTGCAATTCGAAGAACGCACTCACCTGGAAGCCGTCGATGTATATCGGCACGACGAGCGCACCGCCGTGGGCCTCGGACAAAAGGCCGCGCTCCGCCATCGGCCGCCCGGCCCGCAAGGTCGCGGCGAGGTCGAGCCCGCCGAGCAGACGATCCTCGGTGACGTGCGCCGGCAG
>CAYSVE010000103.1:0-12074 GCA_964434365.1 uncultured Anaerolineaceae bacterium
AAAACTGGGGGGGGTGTAAACAACACCATACTCATGATGAGCAGCAGCGACATCACCAAAAACCAGAACAACCCAAACGAAATATCGCGGTAAAACAACAACCGACCACGACGCTTTTGCATCAGCCGTTCTGGCTCTCGAATACGATGCAAGGCACTCGCCGCATAGCGATTTTCCGGGTTTACGCGCAGCACGTTATCCAGGCAAACCGAACTTTGATCGAGCGAATCTACGGCAACGCTCATCCACAACCACGCATCTTCGAAATCCGCATCTTCGTTGATTAGCCCCCTGAGGATGCGCTGTGCTTCTTCTTGCTCGTCGGCTTTTACAAATTCGATCGCGTCTAACAACCGGTCGATGCGTTCTTGCTTGGCCTGCTTACTCATGACGGGGTAGGCAACAGACGTTCATCGACTGTTACATCCTGGAACTGGTCGCTTTCGTCGACGCGCATGGTCGTCGGGGCCGGGTATACCCGGGTGAAATCCTGATGTCGCATGACAAGACGCCGTGCCCACCGCGGAAGGAAGGTACTGCGGCCACCGCCCTGGCTTGCGTGGCAAGCATTGGCTTCGTCCCACGCCGCGTGGTAATCGTGAATATCCACACGCGTCGTTGCCGGGTCGACATGGTCCAGTATCTTAACCAGATCGATGTCTTTGTTTGTGCCGACCTTGCGCGGGTCTTCGCCCTTCAGGCGTGTACGCCATACACCAATGCGAACCAAAAACGCGGCAATACCGGAGTAGTATAGTTTTTGTGGTTGGTAAGGCGGGAGGCTACCCGTGATATAGGCGGCATCGTCGACATGCTCCATCGCGGCGGTCGTGGCCTGCTGAATGGCGATGTGGTCCGGGTGGCCGTACCCGCCGTACTCGTTAAATGTGATGATGACCTGTGGCTGTACCTCACGAAGCACCTCGACAATACGCCGCGTCACCGAGTCGGGGTCGGTGTGCCATACGTGCCACAAACAATCGGGGTCTTTGTTGGCATCGCTTCCCATCATGCCACTATCGCCATAACCGAGCTTGTAAACCCCGGCGAAGCCGAGCTTTTCCGAGGCGCAATCGAGTTCCGCGAGACGTAGTTCTGCAACCGAGGTGTAGCCCTCTAACAGTTCGGGCTTTACCGACCCAGCCCCACCATTGGTTGCGCAGATGAGGTAAACTTCCACGCCCTCGTTGACATATTTCGCGATCAACGCCCCTAGCCCGAAGCTCTCATCGTCCGGGTGGGCATAGGCGATCAATAATCGACGGGTTGCCATAAATGTATCCTGATGAACGCTCACTCAAACAAACCTGACGCTGCGGGCAGCCGATGTTATACCTACAACCTGTCAAAAGCCACATCAGGAGCGTATACTCTTTGGCTTGCACCTGCAAATAACGAGAGGACCCTATGCGCCGCTCAATCGTCACCCTACTAACTGCCACCCTATTGTCGATTGGCCTCCAGGCAACTGCCCAGGACGGCCTGCCCGACCTCGACCTGGCGACGAATACACCCAGGCCGGCACCGCTGGAATTGAACCTGGCGACCAACACGCCATCTGGCCCTAGCGCAACGCCGACCTTAACTGCGACCGCAACGCTGACGAACACACCCACATTTACGCCGACCAACACTGCGACACCCACGAACACGCCGACGGCTACCTTCACGCCAACCAACACGCTCACCCCTACGGTTACGCCATCGCCGACGCCGACGCCGTACGGCCCTATTCTGTACCCAGAGGGCATCAACTCGCTGACCGGTTTGCCATACCCCAGCGATGAAGCCCTCAACCGACGTAACCTCATCGTGAAAATTTCCAACTTCCCGCCTGTGGTACGCCCACAAAATGGACTCAACCAGGCGGACCTCATCTATGAATACGAAACGGAGGGCGGGGTCACTCGCTTCGCCGCGATTTTCCGCTCTAACGCACCGACGCATGTTGGCCCTGTACGCAGTGGTCGGCTGATGGACCTCAACCTGATTCCGATGTATCAGGGTCTGTTGGCATACAGCGGCGCGAGCGGCCCAGTGCAGGATTTGCTGTTGAACTCCGACTGGCGCTTCCAGATTATCTCGCCGTCTATCGGCGATAACTGCCAGGAAGCCGGTTTCTGCCGCTTCCCCGAGGATGGCCTCGCGTTCGAGCACACGCTTTTCGTAGACACCAATAAAGTGTGGGAACGCGCCGATGCACGGGGCATCAACGACGGCTATCCTGGGCGCGGTTTCGCCTTCGGCGTAGACCCCGACCCCAACGGCGAGGTCATCAACGATATATTTACCAACTACTACGGCCAACTGAATGCGCGCTGGCAGTATCAAGATGATACCGGGCGCTATCTGCGCTGGACAGACGGCCTACCGCACCTCGATGAAGAGGATAGTGAACAGATTTGGGCCGATAACATCATCGTGATCGAAGTGCCACACAACGACGAACCCGACATCTTCCCGCCGGGGACCGACTACCGCACCCGCTCCATCGACATCGAATTACACGAACAGGGACGTGCCTACGTCTTCCGCGATGGAATGTGGTATCAGGGTTTTTGGCGGCGCGACGAACGTGAACGCGAGGGTGATGCCCTTCAATTGATCTACGGAAACACTGTGCCCATTCGCCTGAAACCGGGTCGCTCGTGGGTGATGGTTACGCGCTGGTTAGGCGACACGATCATCACAGCCGATCAGGTCGATGCCGAAGCCACCGCGCAGATCATCGAGTTGAGCGCCACACCCACGCCGCCACTACTGGGCCCCGAAACGACCGGGACACCGCAGGACGTCGGTTAGCATATTCCATCGTGAACAATAGGCGGCTCTAACACGCCACTTATGCCATCTGCCTATACTGCAAAACCGGGTAGGATTTGATTCCTGCCCGTGCTGCGTTATAATGCACACTTGTTCTACTAGCTGAGTGACTGCCCACATGTCCCAAGACAAAATTGTCATTCGCGGTGCCCGCGAGCATAACCTGAAGAACATCGACGTAGAAATTCCGCGTAATCAACTCGTTGTCCTCAGTGGCCTCAGTGGCTCTGGCAAGTCATCGCTGGCGTTCGACACGATTTTTGCCGAAGGTCAGCGCCGGTATGTCGAGAGCTTGAGTGCCTACGCGCGTCAGTTCCTCGGCCAAATGGAAAAGCCCGATGTCGATCAGATCGAGGGGTTAAGCCCTGCGGTTTCCATCGACCAGAAGGGGGTTAGCCAGAACCCACGCTCGACGGTGGGGACGGTTACCGAAATCTACGACTATCTGCGTTTGTTATACGCACGCGTCGGCATTCCGCACTGCCCTGTTTGCGGCGAAAAGGTCGAAGCGCAGAGCGCGCAGCAAATCGTCGACGCTGTGAAGACCTTGCCCAACAAAACACGCATTCAAGTGCTTGCGCCCGTCATCAAGGACCGCAAGGGCCACCACGAAAAGGTCTTCGAGGACATTCGCAAGGCCGGGTTCGCGCGTGTGCGCGTCGATGGCGCCGTCTACGAAATCGACGACGAAGTTAAGCTGGACCGCTACGCACTGCACACCATCGAAATCGTCGTAGACCGCCTTATCGTACGGCAGTACGACGATCCTGAAAGCGAAGACGCCCAGAGCGCCGAAAGCCGCCTAACCGAGGCAATCGAAACGGCGCTGGAACTCGGCGATGGCGTGGTCATCGTCAACAACCTCAGCGAGGACCCACCCGTAGATATCCTCTATAGCGAGGCCCTCGCCTGCGTGAACGGGCACGGTAGCCTGCCAGAAATCGAGCCGCGCACGTTCAGTTTTAACACGCCACGCGGGGCCTGCCCCGATTGCCAGGGCCTCGGCTTCCGGTTGGAACTGGACCCGACGCTGGTCGTCCCCAACCCCGACCTCAGCCTTGTTGATGGCTGCATCGACGCGAGTGGCTGGAACCTCGAAGATGAAAGCTGGAACCGCGCCATCATCGATGCCATTGCCGAGGAGTACGGCATTCCGCTGGACCAGCCGTGGCGCGACCTCACCAAAAAGCAGCAGGATGTCATCCTGTATGGTACGGGCAAAAAGAAGGTCGAAATTACCTATCGCAACCGGTACGGCAACCAACGCACCTACAAAACCACCTTCGAAGGCGTCATCAACAACCTGAGCCGTCGTTATCGCGAGACGAGCAGCGACTACATGCGCGAGAAGATCGAAGGCTATATGGCCAAGGTCCCGTGCAAAACCTGCGACGGCAATCGTCTACGGCCCGAAGCGCTGTCCGTCACCGTGGCCGATACGCCGATCAATCAGGTAACGGTGCTGCCTGTCAGCAACTTGCTGGATTGGGTTCAGGACCTGCGGGGCACGGGCACGGAAGGCATGGCGCGCCTTAGCCAACGCGACCAGGAAATCAGCTATCAAATTTTGAAGGAAATCGAGGCACGTGTCGGCTTCCTCAACGATGTGGGGTTGGGTTACCTCACCCTAGGACGCTCTGCGGGGACGCTCAGCGGTGGCGAGGCGCAGCGCATTCGGCTGGCGACGCAAATCGGTAGCCGTCTCACAGGCGTGCTCTACGTGCTCGATGAGCCGAGCATCGGCCTGCACCAGCGCGATAACGCCCGCCTCATCCACACATTGACGGACCTTCGCGACCTTGGCAACACGGTGCTCGTCGTCGAACACGATGAAGACACCATGCGCGCTGCTGACTATCTGCTGGACCTCGGCCCCGGTGCCGGCGAGCACGGCGGCAACATCGTTGCCAAGGGCACACCCAACGAAGTGATGCAAAATCACGACAGCCCAACCGGGAATTACCTCTCGGGTCGCTTCCGCATCGACTTACCGGAGACGCGCCGCGAGGGGAACGGCCAGTTCATTGCGGTGCGTGGTGCCCGTGAGAATAATCTCAGGGACATCGATGTAGATATTCCGCTCGGCAAGTTTGTGTGCATCACGGGGGTGAGCGGTAGCGGCAAAAGCACGCTCCTCGTGGATATTCTACACAAGCGGCTCGCACAGGTCATCAACGGCAGCCGCGAGCGCCCCGGCGACCATGACAGCATCGAGGGCATCGAACAGATCGATAAGATTATCAACATCGACCAAAGCCCGATAGGCCGCACACCACGCAGCAACCCGGGCACCTATACGAAGATGTTCGACGCGATTCGCTCCCTGTTCACCGACTTGCCAGAGAGCAAGATTCGCGGCTATACGGCGGGGCGCTTCAGCTTCAATGTGAAGGGCGGTCGCTGCGAGAATTGCGAAGGCCAGGGTCAGCTCAAAATCGAGATGCAGTTTCTGCCGGACATCTACGTGACTTGCGACATCTGCGGCGGCAAGCGCTACAACCGCGAGACGCTACAGGTGCGCTACAAGGGCAAGTCCATCGCCGATGTGCTGGATATGACGGTCGAGGAGGGTGCAACCTTTTTCGAGAACATCCCGACAATCGCGACCAAGTTGGAGACTCTGCGTGCGGTGGGCCTTGGATACATTCGTATCGGCCAACCCGCGACGACGCTCAGCGGTGGCGAGGCGCAGCGCATCAAGCTAAGCCGTGAACTCGCGAAGCGCGCCACCGGGCAAACGTTTTACATCCTCGATGAACCGAGCACGGGCCTTCATGCAATCGATGTGGCGAAGCTCATCAATGTGTTGCAGCAACTTGTGGATAACGGCAATACCGTGGTCGTTATCGAGCATAATCTGGACATCATCAAAGTGGCCGACCACATCATCGACCTGGGGCCAGAAGGCGGCGCAGGCGGAGGTATGGTCATCGCGACGGGCACGCCAGAGGAAATCGCGGCGACGGAGGGAAGCTATACGGGGCATTTCTTGCGCCCGTACCTCGAAGTTGCCGACCCGGTGACCTAATTGTGCAATTAGCCCCAATACTGCACGTATAAATTGGGTATATTCGCACAAAAACTGCTTTACGACGCCCATACCCTCTTATATACTGTCGAGTAAGATTAACTTACTCACAAGGGAGGGCCGAATGGCCGTCGCGCACCTACAGGATAAAGCCAACGAATCATATCGGACCGCGCAGGCTCAATACGACCGCGCGGTTCGTTATTTAGACATCCCCGATGACTATATCGAGTTCATGCGCTACCCCCGCCGCGAATTTACTGTTAACTTCCCGGTGCGCATGGACAATGGAAACATCCAAATGTTTACCGGCCATCGCGTGCACCACAACACAACCCTCGGCCCATCGAAAGGCGGGCTGCGTTACTCGCCCGGTGTAACGCTCGATGAAGTCCGCGCCCTCGCAATGTGGATGACGTGGAAGTGTGCCCTTGTCAATATTCCGTACGGCGGCGCGAAGGGCGGCGTCGTGGTCAACCCGAAGGAACTGAGCGACCGCGAAATGGAAAACCTCACCCGACGCTTCGCTGCGGAACTTATCCCTATCATTAGCCCCCACTCCGACATCCCCGCCCCAGACATGGGCACCAATTCGCAGGTGATGGGCTGGTTCATGGATACCTACAGCATGACGGTAGGGTATTCGGTACCAGCCATCGTCACCGGCAAGCCAATGAACATCGGCGGCAGCGAAGGCCGCACCGAGGCCACCGGGCGCGGTGTCATCATTGCGATGCTGGAAGCCATGAAAAGCCGGGGTTGGATGAGCCACAACAACGCGAAACTCGTTATCCAGGGGTTCGGTAATGTCGGCTCGAATGCCGCCCGCTACGCACACGAACTGGGCTTTAGGATCACCGCTGTGAGCGATGTGTCGGGCGGCCTCTACAGCGAAAGCGGCCTAGACATCCCGGCTGTGCTAGCCTACGTCGAAGAAAATCGAACGCTTGAAGGCTACCCGGACGCCGACCACATCACGAACGACGAACTCCTGCTACTACCGTGCGATGTACTCATCCCGGCGGCGTTGGAGGGGCAACTGACATCGGCGAATGCCCATAAGGTTCAAGCCGCTATGATCGTCGAGGCAGCGAATGGCCCCACGACCGCCGAGGCCGACGACATTCTGCGAGACCGGGGCGTGTTCCTCGTGCCCGATGTGTTGGCCAACGCGGGCGGGGTGGTCGTTTCGTACTTCGAGTGGGTGCAGGATTTACAGGCGTTCTCGTGGGATAAGGCCGAGGTCTTCCGGCAGTTGGAGCGCATCATGACGCGCGCCTTCGACTACGCGACGACCCACGCCGAGCAATATCACGTCGATTTGCGCACGGCATCGCAAATTGCGGCCATCAGCCGGGTGGCCGATGCGATGAAGACGCGCGGCATTTACCCTTAGCCAAACGGTGCCTTCCAATTAGCACGCTACGGGCCGCTCGTGAAGCGGCCTTTTTTGATGTTTGCTAGTAAACAGGTTAAAACTAGCCGTGCGTATGTGAGAGGTTAGTCGTTACTAAGATGAGTTTTCTTGAAAGAATTTCCCAGTTGTTTGGTGGGGCACAGGCCAAACAAACCCCCGAACTTGATGAAATACGCGATGCGCTCGAAGTCGCGCGGATGGCCCGCCGCAACGAAGACTACGAACGCGCGACCAGCGCACTCGACCGGGCGCTGTATGCCGCGGAACAACAACAGGACACGGTCTCGATTACGGTGATTATGCTGCACCAATCGGAGGTGTTTATCCTCCAGGGCAAGCTAGACGACGCTGACCGTCTGCTACAAACTCTGTTACAAACCACCCAGGCCACCAATCAGAAGATCAACTACGCATATAGCTTATGCCTCGTGGGCACGTTACACCAGCACCGTAACGAATGGGCAGAAGCACGGCAAAGCTACGAACTCGCCCGCGATGTGGCGATAGATGCCACCGCCGAAGGTGCCCACGGGCGTGCATTAGGCCACCTCGCCGATACCTACATACACGAGGGTAATGCAAGCTACGGCATTCACCTGTTGCAGGAGAGCCTGCCCAAACTCAATGCGTCGGGCGACCTCGAAATGAGCAGCTACTTCGTGGGGCGTTTAGGCGAGGCCATGCTAGAAAGCGGCCAGGAAACCGAGGGCCTACAGTTGCTCGACCGGGCGCTACGCCTCGCCGAACAAATGCGCGACCGCGGACAAATGCGCCGATGGGCCACTGCGCTGGGTGAAGTGAACGACGACCGTAAAGCGTATCAGCAGGCGTATCAATTCCTGAAGCAAGCGCTCACGCTGTACGAAGCCAACCCGACTTCAGGCTATATCCAGACGTTGAGCCGTATTAGCCGAACGTGCTTGCATCTCGGCGAACCCGAAGAGGCCCTGCTGTATGCCGAGCAGGCCCAACAGGTGAGTGCAAGCGGCGACGATGCCGACCTCACAACGACTGCCCAGGTTTCCTTGGGCATCGCCCTGCGTGCCTTGGGCCGCGATGAGGAGGCCCTGCCGCATCTACGGACCGCCGAAGACTATGACATGCCACCTGCTGAGCGAATCGAGGTGTTGCGGAACCTCGCCGCCGCACAGGACGAAACTGGACACCCAAACGAAGCTCAGGTGACGTATCAAAAGGCGCTAGACCTCGCAGTACCGCTGGACTTCGACGCGGAACGTGCCCAGGTGCTGCGTGACTTGGGGCTTTTCTACTTCCAGCAGAGTAAGCCCCAGGAGGCCATCGAGCATTGGTCGGAGGCCCTGGACCTCTACGACAGTGACCGCCAGTACGCACAAGTCGCGCGCCTGTTATGCGACATCGCAAACGCGCGGCGGGCGATGGGGCTGGGCCAACGTGCCATGAAGGACTACGAAAAAGCCCTCATCACGCTAAACCACGTCGAAGACCTCGGCACCCGTGGCCTTGTGCTGTCGAATGCCGCCAATGCCTATGCCGACCAGGGCGACGCCGAATCGGCACAGTCGTTCTTCACCGAGGCCATCGAAATCGCCGAGAAGTTGGAGGACCGCACGGCGGAGTCGACCCGGCGTGGGAACTACGGCTGGTATCTCATCTTCAGCGGAGAGCCACGCAAGGCCATCGAGCAATTAACCCGTGCCCTCGAAATCAGCAAGGGCGACCCCACGCTTGCGCTGGCGGCTGCCGTGCAAACCGACAACCTCGGGTTGGCCTACGACGCCCTCAACACCTACGAGACGGCCTTAGACTATCATCAGCAGGCAACTGCCCTACTCGATGCGCTGTCTAAAGCGTCCGCTCGTTGGCGTGTGTCGTTCTCGGCGAATTTGGCGGACACGTTAATCGCCATGCAGCGCACCGACGAGGCCGCGCCACTTATGCAGGGGGCGCTGGAAACCGCTCGCGAAATCAACGAGCCGGAGGTGCTGGTAGGCGCGTTGATCGGCATGGCACGCCTACGCATGAAACAACAAGACCCCGAAGCAGCGGGCACACTGCTGAGCGAAGCAGTGCCAGTGGCCCGCCGCGCCGATATGCGTCGCCTGCTTGCCGAAGCCCTCGCGCTACAAAGCGAACAGCAGGCCGCTGTCGACAACCAGGAGAAAGCGCGCGCCCTATGGGAAGAAGCCAAGCGCCTGTACACACATCTACGCGCGCCACAGGCGAAACAAACGCCCTTCTGGCTCGGCACGAATCCACCAACATCCACCACTGAATAGCCGAACGGAACTTTCGTCACGACATCTCGCGCCCCGCTGTGCTAACCTGGGCACCACTTTAAGAAAAGAAGCCGACGTAAAAGGTGCCAAACATGGCGAAGTTCTGGTTTGTTTCCGCGCCACTTTTCAGCCACCTGGACTGGGGTGGCTTCCTCAAAACTGCGCAGATGCTCCAACATCATGGGCACGATGTGCTGTGGGTAAGCGGCAAGGCCGTCGAAACACCTGTGACACGCTCTGGGCTGGCTTTCGGCACGATTCACGAAACGGGCTGGTTGTGGCCACCACCACCCCAACCCGATGTCAGTCAGATTGCGCCGGGTGAGGCCGTGCTGCTGCGGTACACCCGCGCCCTAGACACGTGGATGAGCGAGGCAATCGTCGGCGAGGCCACACAAGCGCTCATCGACCTTGCGAACGACATCGGCGCGCCGGATGCGATCGTCACCGACCCGTTTTTGACGGCTGCGGCCCTCGCCGCCGAGAAGCTGGATGTTCCGCTCGCGGTGGCGGGTTGGCCGGCACAGGAAGACATGAACGAGGAATTCCTGTTTCCCGTGCAGCAAACGCTCAGCGACGATAGCAAAGCACGCCTTGCCCGCCTGTACGACCGTTTCGGCCTGAGTGGGGTGAATTTTTCCAAAGGTGCAACGCCATCGATTGTCAGTCCGCATTTGCACATCAGTTACTTTATTCAGCGCTGGTATCAAGCGGAAGCGCCGCGTCTGCTGCCGCAGAACATCTACGTGGGCGGCAGCCCCACCCCCACCCGCGAACCGATACCAGCGTGGCTCTCAGACATTCCTGAGATCGTCCCCACCGCACTGATAACGCTGGGCACCACATTTACGGGCGACCTGGGCTTCTTCGGGTGGGCGGCGCACGCAGTGAATGCGGTGCGCCATGTGCCAATTGTTGTCATCGGCACCAACCCGATTGCGCCAGAAGCAAAAGCCGAACTGAAACGTGCGCTGCCGAAAACCACCCGCCTACTGAACTTCGTCAACTTTGCGCACGTGCTGCCGCGCGTCAGCATGGTGATCCAGCATGGTGGGATGGGCACAACCCATGCCGTGCTCACCTATGGGGTGCCGCAGATGGTCGTTCCACACGCCGCAGACCAGCGCGGACAGGCGAATCGGGTTGCGCAGGCCAAGGTGGGCCTAAATCTTAGCGCGCACGATGTGCGGAATGGCGCCCTCCTCGAGGGGGCGAAGGCACTGAGCACAGATGAACAAGTGAAGGCCACAGCACGTAAGTTCGCCGAGGATATGGCTGCTGGGGGTGGGCCTCCACGCGCAGCGGAAGCCCTGGCAGCGCTGGTGAGCTAGTTCGGCTTTTGCCCGGCAATGATGATGTAGCGATGTGTTATAACGGCGTCTGGCGTGCCGATGTGCTTAGGCTGATACCACGCCGCGACAGCCTCGGGGAGCTGTGCCATCATCACCTGCAACCGCTCGACGATATCCGGCGCGACGTTGAGGCGTTCTACCCACGGCCCAAACATCGCGCGCTTTTCGATCTGTTCGTCTTCGAGCACCGTCAGGCCCGCATCGGCGAAAGCCCCCCGCCACTCGCTCGCGGAGTAGACCCGGTTATGGCTGGGATCGCGCAGTGTTTCGAACGAATCGATGTAGCGGGCAGCGCGTTCGTCCTCCGGCACAACGTGATCTTCGACAACGACGCGCCCACCCGGCTTGAGCACACGAGCGGCCTCGCGCACAAACTCGAAAATGTCGGGGAAGTGATGCGGTGCAATGCGACACGTCACCCCGTCGAAGTGCCCATCGCGGAAGGGCAGGTCGGCGGCCTCGGCGGGCATGAAGTACACATTTTGTGCATCCTGGCCCAGGATGAACGCGCGCGCGGCGTGCAACATCTGTGGGGTGAGGTCGCTGGCAACGACTTCGGCGGCGTGCGGCGCGACCTTTAGCGCGGTGTGTCCGCCGCCGGTTGCAACATCGAGTACACGCCAGTCCGGCTGCGGGTTTAACATTCGAACGATCGTGTCGAGGTCGTCGCCGGTCGCGTGTACGGTGCTATTCACATAATTTTGAGCGTGTACGCCAAACTGCGCTTTCACGGTCTCGCGATTATCCTGGGTCATGTGGGCGTCTCCTGTTTGATTTCGCAACCACATTGTAAGTGTTCGCCAGACCGGCAGAACTATCCAATCCGTGATAGCATGAATTAACGTTCTTTATCACTCAACCCAATGACACCTTTTTCCGCCGCAGACCTCAAAGTACAGGCGCACAAATTAGGGTTTAACATGGTTGGTGTCACACGTGCAGAGCCGTCACCCCACCTGGATGCCTACTTACATTGGGTGGATGAGGGAATGCACGGCGCAATGGGCTACCTCGCCCGGCCAGACCGCCTCGACCGCCGCAAAGACCTGAATATCATTGTACCGGGGGTGCAGTCGATGGTACTGGTCGGCGTCGACTACCGGGTGAACTTGCCGGAGTCTGTGCTCAGCGACCCATCGCGTGGGCGCATTGCCTCGTATGCGTGGCCCCTCGACTACCATGACATCATCACACCC
>CAYSVE010000104.1:0-12069 GCA_964434365.1 uncultured Anaerolineaceae bacterium
GGTGAGTTGATGGACGCCGTTTACATGTACAACAAGTAAGCCACGCCCATCACGTACTAATTCTGGCCTTACATCCGCCATATTTTGGATTGGGTGTGCGAGAACTGGCAGCGCGAAGACGAGGGCATCTGGGAGGTGCGCGGTGGGCGGGCGCAACTCGTCTACAGCAAGCTGATGTGCTGGGTCGCGCTCGATCGGGGCATTCGGCTGGCCGATAAGCGCTCGTTCCCGGCCCCGCGTGAGCGCTGGCGCGAAACCCGCGACCAGATATACGAAGAAATACAGGACAAGGGCTTCAACGAGGCGATCGGCGCGTTCACGCAATCGTACGACGGCGACGCCCTCGACGCCTCGGCACTGATTATGCCGCTGGTCTTCTTCATGTCTCCCAACGACCCACGGATGCTCAGCACCATCGATGCCATCAACCGCTCGCCTGCCGATGGCGGCCTCGTGTCGGACAGCCTGGTGTTCCGCTACGACCCGACGAAAACCGAAGACGGGCTGCGCGGCGACGAGGGCACCTTCAACATGTGCACCTTCTGGCTTGTGGAGGCGCTGACGCGGGCGGGCACCGCCGACCCGGCCCGGCTGGACCAGGCGCGGTCGATGTTCGAGCGGATGCTGGGCTATGCGAACCACCTGGGCCTGTATGCCGAGGAAACCGGCCTGCGTGGCGAGGCGCTGGGGAACTTCCCGCAAGCCTTTACGCATCTGGCGCTCATCAGCGCGGCCTACAACCTGGACCGAACCCTGAGTAGATGATGAATTTGTGAGCTAGCTCACATCCTGTTTTGGACGGATTGGGTAAATATAAAAACCGAATCAAACTTGGGAAGTTCACACGGGCACAATGTGTCCGTGTTGATGTGTAGCGAGTACAAAGCCAAAAGGGAGACACTATGGCTGTGGCAATTAACGACGAATACGATTTGATTGTGATCGGTGCCGGGTCTGCGGGGTTGGTGGCGGCGAGCTTCGCCGGGCGCATCGGCCTGAAGGTAGCCCTCATCGAGCGTGAAGGGGTGCTCGGCGGCGACTGCACCTGGGTGGGTTGTGTGCCCAGCAAGGCGTTGCTGAAGGTCGCGAAGCAGGCCCACGCAGCACGTACCGGTGCCGAATTCGGTATCGCAGCAGCCGTGAGCAACGTCGATATGAGCAAAGTGAGCGCTTACGTGAAGGGCGTGCAGGACGAGGTGTACCAGCACGAAACGCCCGCGGTGATCGAAGAGCGTGGCGTGGAAGTGCTGCTTGGCCTGGCCAAATTCACCGACCCGCACACCGTGCTCGTCGATATGAACGACGGCAGCGAGCGCACCCTGCGCGGCAAGAAGTTCGTCATTGCCACGGGCGCACGCCCCGGCAAGCTCCCCATCCCTGGCCTCGACGAAGTGCCGTACTTCACCTACCGCAACTTATTCGACAACGACAAGCTGCCCAAGCGCATGGTGACCATCGGCGCGGGGCCAATCGGCATGGAGATGTCGCAGGCGTACAGCCGCTTCGGTGCCGAGGTGACGATCATCTCCGACCGCATCATGGCCAACGATGAGCCGGAAGTCGGCGAGACGATGCGCAGCGTCTTCGAGGCCGAGGGCATCAAGTTCGTGCTGGACTTCGTGGCCGAGGTCAAGAAGGACGGCGAAGAAATCGTCATCACAACCAAGAACGGCACCGAAATCCGCACCGATATGCTGCTCGTCGCAGCGGGGCGCGTGCCCAATGTCGACACGATGGACCTCGAAAAGGCTGGTGTGGAGTATACCAAGGGCGGCGTGAAGGTCGACGAGAACCTGCAAACCACCCAGGAGCACATCTTCGCGGCGGGCGACGTGGCCGGTGGGCCGCAGTTCACGCACTTTGCGGGCTTCCAGGGGTCCATCGCCGCGCGCAACGCGCTGTTCCCCGGTAAGTCCAACGGGACGAACCCGGTACTGCCGTGGGCCACATTCACCGAGCCAGAGGCGGCACACGTGGGCATGACAGAAGCCGAGGCTCGCAGCAAGTACGGCGACCAGGTGAAGGTCAGCCGCTTCAACCTCGACGAGGGCGACCGCGCCCTGGCCGAGCACGACACTGCCGGGTTCATCAAGCTGGTGTACCGGGGCAACGGCAAAATCCTCG
The DNA here is from genome assembly GCA_964434365.1 of uncultured Anaerolineaceae bacterium. Lineage (GTDB taxonomy): Bacteria > Chloroflexota > Anaerolineae > Aggregatilineales > Phototrophicaceae > CAYSVE01. The sequence continues at coordinate 2,125 of CAYSVE010000104.1, forward strand.
GCGCGACGATCGTCGCGAACCGCGCGGGTGAGATGATCAACGAGTACACGCTGGCGATCCAAAATGGCTGGACGGCGAGTAACATCGCGGCGGCCATCCATGTGTACCCGACGTATGGGCAGATTTTGGCCAACCACGCGAACAAGGTCCGTGTGCAGGAGTTGATGAACGGCGTCAGCGGGGCGGTGTTCAACGTGGCAAAGAAGGTGCTGTTCTAGGCTACACATGCGGTGTAGGGGCGATGGCCATGCCTCGCCCGTAAAACGGCCCGGTCGACCATGACCGGGCCGTTTCGATTTACGAGCCGAACCGCGATGGGCACTGCGGGTCGATGCCGGTGTCCTCTGGCAGGCTTATCCATGTGTCATACTCGTGGATCGCAATGCCGGTGTATGCGTCGTCGAACCAGAACTCGGCATCGACGAGACGCCGTTCTTCCGCGAGTGTGGCGCGCCCCTCCTCGAAAAACGTCACGTAGTCGTTCTCGGCGGCTAGCTGTTTGGTTTCGAGGCCAATGACGATCGGGATTCCCGCCGTATTCGCAATATCGATGACGTCCTCTGCGGAGAACGTAATGCAACCTGCCCCCATCGCTGAATCTCGATAGGTGAGGACCGTGAGCGCATCCGCAACCTCGACGACATGTTCGAAAAGCGATTGTGTCGTACCGTCGTACGTAAGGTAAATGTTGTTGAACCAGAACGGGACATCGAAAACCAGCAACAATTCCACCTCAGCCCGATCGACTTCGTCGCGAATCGCCGAGAGGAGATCGAGAAAGGTTGCGACCGTTTCGAGATTGATTTCTGGTGGGGGAGGGTCTTCACCTTCTTCGGCAGGCGGCTGAAACGTCCAATCTGCACGCGCCTGCGGTTCGATATCCAGATGAAGCGCCGTCACATCGACGTCTGGGTTTGCCGCGACGTAGTCGAGCACCAACTGCGTGAGTTCGAGTGCGGGCGCGAAGTCATCGAGCCAGTTTTCGTCACCGGCCAGCAACTCGACCTCGATGCCCGATAACTTAGCCTGGTGTAAGAAGTATGTCAGGGTATCAGGGTATAAATCGACCAGGCGATACACGTTCATGTAGGCCGCGTTGTAGCCATCACCTTTCAACGTGTCGATTACGGTGTCGATGTGTGTAATGCGCGCCGCCTGGTCGTTCTCGAACGCCGGGTCTAGCCATTCTGTCCAAATCCACATCGCGCACGTGAGCGGGTTTTCCAGCCGTTGAAGCGCAGCCTCGGCATCGGCGACCGTAATGGTCCCATCACCGTCGAGGTCGGCAGCAGGGTCACCCGGTGGTACCGTCTGTCCCACTCTGTTCACCACATACACCGCATCCACCGGGGTCACACGCCCATCAGCAGTGACATCGAGTTGTGCGCACACGCCATCGTCGGCGCTCGCCACTGCTAGAGACACCCCACACACAAGCACAACCATCGAGACAAGCAGCATTCTGTAGATCACCGATATACCCCCTCGTCACATCAAATTTATTACAAAACGTTACTCTTATGGATTTAGCGTATCATACTTTAGGCGGGGCGGGGGAAGAAAAGCCCCCTCCGTGCGGCCCAGTCCACGGAAGGGGAAGCATCGGGTAGCGTGTTTAATTTGGGGTGGCCGGGTGCCGCATCGCATCGAGTGCGGTGGCGATGTCCCTCAGATCATCGTGATACTCGATGCGGCGCACCCAATCAGCGGGGAGGGCGGCGAGGCCCTTGTGTGCGCCTGCAAACGCCCCGGCGATGCACGCAATCGAGTCGGAGTCGCCGCTGGTGGCTGCGGCGTGCTGCATCACCGCGACCGGGTCGTCGGGGAACAACAGGAAGCAGTACAGCGCCGTGCCGAACGCCTCTTCTGCGATCCAACCCGCCCCGACCAAGACACACGGGTCGCTGAGACGGTCCTGTTTGGTCATCGCATCGTCCACCCGGTCGAGGATCGCCAGGCACTCGTTCCAGCCATACTCGATGAAATCCTCCGCTGTGGGGAACATGATCGCGCGCTCGTACAGGTCGCCCAACCATGGGTGGTGATACACGCGCTTCTGGCTTTCGGCGTAGGCCCGTGCCCGCGCGGAAAGCGTCGAGACTGCCCCACCAGCGAACAAATCGGCGATGACCCACGCTGTGAGATCGGCCGCAGCAAGGGCCGTCGCGTGGCCGTGCGTTAACGCGGCCTGGAACTGCGCAATCGATGCGCGTTCGACGGCTTCCACAGGGAGTAGGCCCACGGGTTGCACGCGCATGTTCGCACCACAGCCCTTCGAACTGATGTTTGTGGCATCCTGCCAGCGCTGGCCAGTCATCAGGTTTTCGATGCTTTCAAGGCATGTGACACCCGGCGCGCGGTTGTTGTTCGGGTCGTCGTACCACGCGCTGAAGGTCTTCGTCAGTGCAGCACCGAGGGTATCCAGCGTATAGGGGCGCAGCGCGTTTAGCAGCCCACGCGCCACGGCAATCGCCATCTGCGTGTCGTCGGTGACCAAGGCTGGGTTGCCGGGTGGTTCTTGCGGCCCGCGCGGCGGATAGCGCCGCCGAAGAAAGTCGAAATCGTAGAACTCGGTGAGTGCGCCCAGGGCATCGCCGAGGGCCGTACCGTACAAACAGCCTGCAATCTTGTCGAGCATGAGGGGTTGCCTCGCCTAGCTGCATGAGTTGTTGCCCCCTCATTGTACAGCACAGGCCGAGGCTATTGTGGAGGATAGGGCGAGGCATGGCCTCGCCCGATTAATTACGCCCCGCCGAGGAAGTACAGCAACACGCGCGGGGTGAGGTACGCCTCGATGAGCGCCGCAGCAATCAGCATCGGCAACACCAGCCCGATACCGATCTTCAACGAGTCGCCGAGTGCGTTCATCCACGCCGCACCGACCGTACGCCCCGCTGGCGGGCGGGTAATTACCGTGCCGATGCGCAGCGCGGCAGCCGTCGCCAGCACGATCGCCGGGATTTCGATGACGCCGTGGGTGAGGATACCCCCGTAGAAGAAGCCCATGTCGTAGCCGTTGGCCATAAGCTGGCTCCACAGGTAACCGAGAATGACGAATGTCGCCGGGGTGAGCACAAGCGACATCACACCGAAGCTGAAGATCGCCAGCAGCCATGCGGCCAGCAAAATGCGCGCGTTCTGGATGAAGATGAACGTCGCGGCACGGCCCTGTAGTGTGAAGTCGAAGAAGTTGACGATGAACCCGGCCTCCTCGAACAACTCCTCCTGCGGCGGCAGCGGCAGTTGGTAGCCAGGCTGCTGGCCGATGATGAAGCCGACGATAACCATGATGACGAACCACGCCGACGTGATTCGAATCGCCGTCCACGAGTTGCGCACACTGTAGAGGATCGCCTGGGTGTACCACTGCCACGGATTCTTGGCGGTGTTGCCGTCGGCATCGACCGCGCGAAACCACTGCCAAATGCGCTTGAACGTCCCGCGCAGGTTCATCTGGTCTACCGTGCTGCCGAGCAGTTCCTCGCGGTTGAAGATGCTGTTCCCCACGCGCAACAGCAAGATCACGGCCACCGTCATGCCGAGGATAATCATCCACAGCGAGAAGATGCCCGTGGGGCTATCGGCATCGGGCGCGATGAACATCACGAAGCTCTCGGCCTGGATGGCGATGGACATCGGAATGATGATGAAGCTGGCCAGCAGGTTGGCGGCGCGGGTGCTGTTCGCCTGGCTGCTGACGACCACCGCCCCCGTGACCATTACCAACGCCTGCACCGTCGTGAGCAGCACAATTTGGATGATGAGCACCGGTTGGGGCCGCCACGCCAACTCGCCGAATAACAGCATCAGCAGGTACACGGCCATGCCGCCGTAGCTGGCAATCAACGGTGGAATCATCGCGGCGACCGTTTTGCCGACGTACAACTCGGTGTTCGTCAGCGGCGTGCTCAGCAGCGGCTCCAGGCTGCGGCGCTCTTTTTCGCCCACGAACGTTTCCAGCGCAATGACCAGCGAAATGGAAATCGGGAAGAAGCCGATGATCATCAGCAAAAACGGAATCGTGCGCTCGCCGATGATCTCCGCGCCGTAGTCGGCAACGAAGTTGCTAAACCGCTGCGCGACGTTCGTCGCGAGGAACGGGAACAGGAACGTGAGCACGATGATGGGCATCACGATGCGCCAGTCGCGGAAGCTGTCGAAGACCTCGCGGCGCGTGATGATCATCGCGTTGCTCAGCATCGTGCGAGTGGTGTAGGGCTTCGCCTCGGGTGCGCTGGCCGCTGCTGTGCGGACGGAATTAGCGGTTGTTGCCATTGGCTTCGTCTTCCTTTACGGCTTGCAGGTATACGTCTTCTAGCGACTGCGACACCGGGGCCAGCGTCACAACGTCGATGCCCAGGCCGGTGAGCTTGCGCAGAATTTGCGGGTTGGTCGTGTTCGGGTCGGGCACGCGGAAGCGCAGCCAGTTGATGCCCGTGTTCTCGACGTCGACCATATCGGCGATGTCGTCGCGGATGCCGTTGAGTTGGCCGTTCACGCGCAGTTCCATCAACGGCACACCGACGAACGTGCGCGCGAGATCCTCGAAGGTGCCATCGGCGATGATGCGCCCGTTGCGGATAATCGCGATGCGGTCGGCGAGCAGTTGCGCTTCGGCGAGGTTGTGCGTCGTAATCATGAAGGTGCGCTCGTCCTGCCGCAGTTCGAGGATGGCGTCGCGCACCTGCTTGGCACTCTGCGGGTCCATGGCGCTGGTCGGCTCGTCGAGCAGCAGCACGGGCGGGTTGTGCAGCATCGCACGCACGAGGGCGAGCTTCTGCTTCATGCCCTTGCTGTACTCGCCCAGGCGCTTATCGAGCGCAAAGGTGAGGCCGAAGCGGTCCATCAGCGCGAGGATGCGCTCGCGGCGCGCCTGCTTGCCCAGGTGATACACCTGCCCGAAGAAGTCGAGATATTCGACGCCCTTCATACGCTCGTAGAGGCCGTGCTGCTCGGTGAGCACACCCACATGGGCACGCACTTGCTCCGGTTGGTGGCGGATGTCGTAACCGGCGATGCTAGCGGTGCCGCTGGTGGGCGCGAGGATGCTGGTGAGCATCCGCACGGTGGTGGTTTTGCCTGCGCCGTTAGGCCCGAGCAGCGCCAACACGGTACCGGGGGCCACATTGAGTGTGACGTGGTCGACGGCCAGGAAGTCATCGAACTGCTTGGTGAGATGGTCGGCTTGTATCATGTATCGCGTGGGTCCGTTTCGCTCACTTCGTTAACGCTGCTATTGTCGCACAGTTGAGGCAGCGCTTCCAATGAAGGAGGTGTTAATATAGACGCATGTCATGGGCCACATGAAAGCGGTAAACATGATCGGGGTGAGGCGACACAAACATTTGTGCGAAACACGAATCGTGTGTATACTGAACACCCGTTCTAGAGCAATGAGGTCGTCATGATTTCCACGCGAACTGCGAAAAGCATTCTCTCCCGCGCGGCAGGCTTCGCCAGCGCCTACGATTTCACCCTCAACCCCTACAGCGGATGTGCCTTCGGCTGCACCTATTGTTATGCGGCGTTCTTCGCGCCTACGCTGGAACAAAAGGACACCTGGGGCCAGTGGGTCACCGTGAAAGCGAACGCCGTCGCGCTGCTGCGCAAGAAACGTAGCCTTGAGGGCCGGACCATCTACATGAGTTCCGTCACCGACTCGTACCAGCCCATCGAGAAGCAGGTCGGCCTTACGCGTGCCCTGCTAGCGGAACTGCTGAATCACCCCGGCGTTTGTCTGGTGATCCAAACGCGCAGCCCGCTGGTAACCCGAGACCTGGACTTGCTCACACAGTTCGACTTTGTGCGCGTGAACATGACCGTCACGACCGATGACGAGGACGTGCGCAAGGCCTTCGAGCCGACCTGCCCATCGAATGCACAACGGCTGGACGCAATCGCCGAGGTTGCAGCGGCAGGGGTCGACACGTGCATCACGATGACGCCGCTGCTACCCGTTCGGGACCCGGCCAGCTTTGCAAAAAGCTTGCGCGCGACGGGTGTACCGCGCTTCGTCGTGCAGAACTTCCACCGTGCGAACCGGCGTTTCGTCGCAGGGACGGGCGAGGCCGCCACACGACTACTCGCCGAGCGCAACTGGACCGACACACACTATGCTCACGTCAAAGCCGAACTTGTGGCGCACCTGACCCACCTTGACGAGGGCCGCGAGGGCTTCGACCCCGGTTGGGAGAAATAAACACCATGCAATTCATCGTACCCGCACCACCCGATATGAACTTCCACAGTGTGATTCACAGCCACGGCTGGCCGTCGCTTGCGCCCTTCAGCCGCCTGGAAAACGAGGGGGTGCGCTACACCCTCGCCCTGCCGACCGGGCGCGTCGTCACGTTCGATATGGTCGGCGCGGCGGAGGGCGTCGGCGTGGAGACTATGGCCGACCTCGACGCCGACGAAGCCGATGCCGTGCAGAGCACCGTGCGGCGCATCTTCAACATGGACCTCGACCTGACGCCGTTCTACGACTGGGCAGATGACACGGTTTATGAATGGGCACGCGAACGCGGCGTCGGGCGGGTGTTGATTTCGCCGACGCTGTGGGAGGACCTGGTAAAGGTGCTATGTACGACGAACACCACGTGGTCGCAAACCGTGTCGATGAGTGCGCGCATCAGCGAACTCGGGCCGCAGGGCGCTGCCGGCGCGCACGCCTTCCCGGCAGCGGGCACCCTCGGCGCGATGGACCCGGAGGCGCTCAACGAGCGCATTCGCGTGGGCTATCGCATCAAGGGGTTGCACAAGCTCGCCACGGCCATCGACACGGGCGCAACCGACCCCGAAGCGTGGCGCGCACTCGACGCCGACGCGGCATTCAAGGCGGTGCGGGGGCTGCACGGCTTCGGTGATTACGCCGCCGGGACGATTATGCGCTACCTGGGCCATTACCACCGCATCAGCATCGACACTGTGGCGCGCGAGGTGTTCGCGGGGGTGCATCGTAACGGCGAAAAAGCCGCCGATGACAAGGAAATCGCCGCGCATTACGCGCAGCACGGCGCGTGGCAGGGCCTCGTGCAATGGTTAGATCACTTCATGTTTTACAACGATGCGGGGCGAGAGTGATTACAATAGCGCCTACTGATGCCAGAATTTCGGACGTGCAGAAGCACGTCCCTACCACCCAACCCAAAACGTACGCTACGCCTCACCCGCCGGTTTCGTCGCCATGAGGATAACCCACTCCCCCTTTTGAACCGTGCCGTCGCGCTGGTTGAGGATGCGCACCTCCAAAGTGATGGGACCGCCACCGAGGCGCGCAATCACCCTGCCCTTCTCCTTCACCGTGATCTCCACGCGCAGCGTATCGCCGATGACGACCGGTTGGCTGAACTTCATTTCCAGGCTACGGAAGGCGAGGATGGTGCGCTCCAAAAAGCCGAGTTGGTAGGCCTGCCCTACCGCGTAGCTCAGGGGCAGCATCCCATGGGCGATACGCTTGCCGAACTGTGTGCTTTGCGCGTACTGTTCGTCGGTGTGCATGGGGTTGAAGTCGCCGGTGAGCGCGGCGAACTGCACAATGTCGGCCTCGGTGATGGTGCGCCCGCGCGTGACCATTGTCGCGCCTTCTTCGAATTCTTCGTAGTATAGGCCCATCGGCCCGTCGGGTGTGAGCTTCATGAGTAAGTCCTTTCGGCAAATGAGGGCGATTATAGCGTCCTTTGATATTTGGCGGAAAATGCGTTATACGTCGCGTTATATTAAGACTTTACAAGGTTAATGGGCGCTGAAATTTGTAGGCTCGCCCACAGTGCAAAGTGCGTCCCCTGCGCATAATGACGGCAGTGGTGAAGATGTTCACAAGGAGATGGTACCCATGCGCGTAACACGCCTGCTGGCGATGCTGGTTCTGCTACTAACGACGACCGTCACGGCTTTTGCCCAAGACGACATGGAAGGCATGATGGAAATCCTCGGCTACGATAGCTGGGAGGCCGTATTGGCCGAGGCCGACGGCCAGACGGTCAACTGGTTTATGTGGGGTGGGTCCGACTCGATCAACGCCTTCGTCGATGACTTTTACGGCCCGGCCCTGGCCGAATTCGGGGTGACGCTCAACCGTGTGCCCCTGGCCGATTCCGCCTATGCGGTGAACCAGGTGCTCAGTGAGAGCGAAGCGGGCGTCGGTGAGGGCGAAGGCACTATCGATGTGATTTGGATAAACGGTGAGAACTTTTTCACGCTGCGCCAGGCCGACCTGCTCTATGGCCCGTGGGCCGAGGGCATCCCGAACAGCGCTCTCGTCGACTGGGACAATCCGGCAGTCAACCTCGACTTCGGCTTCCCGGTGGAGGGCTACGAAAGCCCGTGGTCCAGTGCGCAGTTCCACTTCATTTACGACACCGCCCGCAACAGCGAAGACGACCTTCCGCGTAGCCTGGACGAACTGACCGCGTTCATCGAGGCGAACCCGGGCCGCTTCACGTATATTGCGCCGGGGCCGGGCGGGTTCATCGGCACGCGCTTCATCAAGAGCGTCTTCTACGAAATCAGCGGCGGGCACGAGCAATGGCTCGGCGAGTTCGATGAGGACCTGTACAACGAGTGGGCACCGCAGGTGTGGGATTTGCTCAACAGTTGGGAGCCGAACCTGTGGCGCGAGGGCGAAACCTACCCCGCCAGCGAAGCCGACCTGCACGACCTCTTCGCGAACTTCGAAGTGGATTTCGACTTTACGCAGTCGCCGAGTGGTGCGGCTACGCTCATCGAGGCCGGTTTGGTGCCGCCCACGGCCAGCGCCTTCGCCTGGGATAACAACATGATCGGCGACTTCAACTACGTGGCGATCCCGTACAATGCGCCGAATCGGGCCGCCGCACTCGTGTTGGCGAACACCATTTTGCAGCCAGAACTGCAAGCCGCGCAGGTGATCCCCGCGAATGGCTTCGGGTTGGGCTTCGGCATCGATGTAACGGCAGTCACGGATGAGGCGTCCATCGCTGCGCTGGAAGACGCGCAAAATAACCTCGGCGAAGCAGCCGCCCCGGCAGAGGACCTTGCGAACTCGCTGGTGCCCGATACCACTGCGGAGTATCAAAACCGTATCGAGGCGGACTGGGAAGCGAACGTGCTGCGGAACTAAAATCGATCGTAGGCCATCAGGAAAGGCGTAGGCGAGGCTCGTTTCACTCGCCTACGCCCCTACCTAACCGATCTTCTGGGCGAAACCCGTAGGGGCGCAGGCGAACCACAGGTGAGCCTCGCCCACCAGTTGTGCAACTCCCCTCAACCTCGCGCCACCACGGACCGCCGCATTTTCGATTAAGAGTATGTTTCGAGGAAACCCCTATGCGTTGGGAACGCTGGCGCATCCCGTTGATGCTTGCGCCGACATTATCGATCATCATTGTGCTGTTTGTAGGCAGCCTGGGCTACGGCCTGCTGCAGAGCCTCGGCTACCAACCGAGCATCGGCAACACCACGCTTAGCCTCGATGCCTATGTGAGCATCTTCACCGAGTATGCCGATGAGTTCTGGCCGGCGCTGCTACTCACGCTGTGGGTGAGCCTCGCAAGCACGTTCTTCAGTGCGGTGTTGGCAGTGGGCGCGGCGCTGCTGCTGCGGCAAACATTTTTCGGCAAGCGGTTGTCGGCCTTTTTGTTTCAGATAAGCCTGCCGGTGCCGCACCTCGTCGCCGCCGTGGGCATCCTTTTTCTGTTTTCGCAGAGCGGCCTGCTCAGCCGCGCCGTAACGCAACTCGGCCTCATCGAGCGGCCCAACGAGTTCCCCGTGCTCGTCCGCGACCGCGCCGGAATCGGCATCATTCTGGCGTACATCTGGAAGGAAGTGCCGTTCTTCGGTGTGATCGTGCTGGCGGTGCTGCAATCGCTCGGCGAGGACTACGAAGACCTCGCCCGCAGCCTGGGCGCGAACCGCTGGCAGCGCTTTCGGTACGTCATCCTACCGCTGATAACGCCGGGGCTGCTC
>CAYSVE010000105.1:0-12003 GCA_964434365.1 uncultured Anaerolineaceae bacterium
CATCTGACCCTGCCGCAGCCAATCGCGGATGTAGGGGTGCATATCGCGCAATACGCTCCCGCCCAACAATATGATCTGCTCTGCCTCGCCGCCGTTGGCGAGCACCAAACCGGTACCACAATCGGCATAGCGCACGGGCGTGTCGCGGCGGTGTGTCATCAGCGTGAGAACGGTACCCACCCGCGCCGGGTCCGGTAGGGCATTCGGCCCAGGTTCGAAGTTCGGTACACACACGACTGTTGGGACAGTTTCGGTTGTTTGGTCCATGTATCGTGCGATACGATGCACCCGCGCGCGGTAGACGGTCTGCACATCGTCCATGTTACCCCACACCACGAACAGGCTATAGCTCGTCCAGCCGACGTTTGCCAGCAGCAAGACACACAACACAACCGTTATCGCCGAGGAAGACACCGGTTGCGGCCACCACTCATATAATTTCGCCACAGCCAACCCGAAAAACACCGCCAACAGCGGCAGCAGCGCCGTATATGCGTAGAAGTTCGGACTGTTAGGGCTTAACACAGCCACGCCAAACAACGAAAGCAACCCGATCAACGGCAGCGCAAAGCGCGGGTACTGCCAATAGCGTGCCGCAAAGCCGATACCCACCACCACCAAAATGCCTGTTATGGGGTCCATGAGTGGGCGGCCCGGCACATTGCTAAGCACACTGGCATCGCCACGAATGAAAAACCCACCCAACGCCGCCAGAAGTGTGCCGGGCAAGCCCTGCTCGATGATGAGGGTGTAATCGGCGAGAAGCCGTGTTGCGCCGCTGAGCGACGAGCGGCGCAAGCTCGAAATGAGGTAGGGCATCGCGCTGATGACGAGCACAACAATCGAAAAGCTGATGTAGCTCAAGGTCCGCCGAGACATCGGCTGGCGGGTGAACAACATGTACGCGATGAATAACATACTCATCAACACCACGAGGTAGTGCGTAGGGTGAACATAAAAGCCCAACCCAAGCAGCAATCCCAGCGCCGCGAATGGCGAGGTCGTCGGCGGGCTGCCAGGCCGTAGATACACCGGCAACGACCGTGCCAGTGCCATGAGCACCGCCGCAACCATGAAGATCAACAAGACCTCACGCGCGACCGTCCGCCCGAGTAACACCGGCCACATCACAGTGGTGAGGAACAACAAGGATGCCAGGGCAGCAATCGGCCCATGCAAACGCCGAGAGAGGGTGTAAACCAGCGCAAGCGTGATGAGGCTCAGCCACGCCGATAACACACGATAGCCAAACGTGCCGGCACCGACGAATGCCGTTACCGCCGCAAGGGCCGCATGGTACAACCCCTCGCGCCCCTCATCGCCGATGTTGTACAGCACCTCCACCTGGCCCGCACGCACGGTTTCGACGATGCGTGCATCGGGCACTTCGAGGTCGTTTAGCCCGGGTGGCAAGTCGGCCAAATCCCAAAACCGTAGCAGGGCCGCCAACAATAGCGTGACCACCGCCAACGCATAACTCTGTCGACTCGTCACCAGACATTTGCCTCCTAAAGGGCCGTCATCCAGGCCGTGAACACCAACACCAATAAACCAAGACCATTGTTCGCCCAGGTGAGGCGCACCTCACGCCGCCGCAACCGCTCCCACTCGGCTGGGTCGGCTTTGCCATGCTCTACAAGAAGGCCTGTGCGCTCCAGCGCGGGCGCAACCCCATACTGAATCATCAGGCTACACAGGACCATCGCCGCCATCGCGATATGCTTGTACAACAGCGCCTGGCTCCAGGCATTACCGAAGTCCAGCACGCCACGATAATTGGGGTCGGCGGTCATCTGGAGCATACCTGTGCCTAACAATACCGCCAGGCTAAAGTTCGACCACGGCACGAAGCGCTTGCGCAACCGCGACATAAACCGATAAAGCACCGGACTCTCTGCAATGGTGCTGCGCGCAGCAGGCCATACCATCAGGCTCAGCACGACCAGCCCCCCCAGCCACACGACTGTCGCCAGCAGGTGAAAAAAATAGCTAAGGGCAAGGCTGAGTACGGGCAAGGCCGCGCGCCTCCGGGCTACCAGGGTCACGGGCGGGGATGACGTGGTCATCGCAGTATTTGGGCATGTTCGCCACCCACTTGAACGCTGTTGTCGTGATGCCATCGGGCATCACGAGGCTAAACCAGTACTCCTCGTCCTCCCAGGTCCAATACGGGTCTGAGATGTAAATGGCCGACATCAGGCCCACCCAGGGACGCCAATTTTCGGCGGCGTAGGTATAGGCCTCGATCATATATTCGGCTTGTGTCCGCTCATCGACGGCGTACCATGCGTAATCGGGATGCACACCAGGGTTCCTCGTCCAGCCGAACTCTAGTATAGCCATCTGCCGCTGTGCATCGCCATTATGGATCATGACCTTACGCAAGTCCTCGATACGCCGGAAGCTAAACCATCGCCCTACATTCTCGGCGGCGGCATCATCGGGGCCGTAGGTCGGTGGGTTGTAGCCTGCTGCGTGGGCACCCACCGCATCGACATACTGCTGAAAACCCACCGTGTACATATCCTGCAAGTACATATCATCGCGCTTGGCGGTGGCATCGTTGTTGCCCGTAGGCGCTAACCCAGCCGAGATAATGACTGCGTCGGGGTCTGCCGCGCGGATAGCGTCGCTACAGGCAGCCAATAATGCGACGTACTCCTCAGCATTCGGTGTTTGGTTGCACCTCTCACGCGCGAGGTTTGTTTCGTTCCAAACCTGGTACGCATCGATTCGCCCTGCGTAACGCGCGGCAAATGCCCCACAGAACACGCCGTAGTCTGCCGGGTCATCGGGTGGCGCATCGACGAAATCCACGTCCTTTTCACCTTCGATGTCCGGGTGGGTCCAGTCGGGGGCATCGGTGAGGCGAGCAACCAGCCGAATCCCACGTTCCTCGACCATGTCGACGACCGCGTCAGCCTCTTCCCAGGACCACAAATCAGGACCGGGCTGGATGTCTTCCCAGGCGAAAATTTGCTTGATGTGGCTGAACGCCACCAGCTCCACCAGTTGCAGGTGATACTGCGGGTCAGGGTTCCACATCAGGCTAGCCTGTATGCCATACGTGAGCGAAGGGAATGCTGGGTCGGTAATCTCATCACCCAGGAATGGGTCGGGTGCAGGCCAAAACTGGTAAGCCGCCAGCACCCCAACGAAAACAAGAGCCAGCACCCCGGCGCTGGCTCTCGCAAAAAACTGTTTCGGTAAAGAACGCATTACAGGCCCCGGTAGTCCGCCTGCCATTCGCGCACGGCGTCGTAAACGGGGCGGAAGTTCCAGTTATTGCCGATGATGGAATACGGCACATTGTCATTGTTCGGGTCCCAGCCTGCTTGCGGCCCATAGTTGAGGTTCCACAGGAAGGCAAGCTGCACGATGTCCCACTCCACCATATTATCCAGCGCTTCCACCGTCCAATCACGCTGTTCTTGCAGGGTGTTGTCATCGGCAAAACCGAACCCCGGCGGCGTCCCTGAGAGGTCCTCAGTACTGGCCCACCCGAACTCGGTCACGCACAGTTTTTGGTCGCCGCCAGCGCGTTCGACGCGGTTGGCGTAGCCCTGTAACGTACTGCGGAACACCCAACTGTGATGCGGGTTATCGAACGGGCCGCGGAACGTTGCCGTCGGGTCGCTCGGCACCGCGTCCCAGGTGTAGCTCGGGCCAACGTTGATGCCATTGTGGTGCGCGCCGATGCAATCGCTGTAGTTCAGCAACCCGGCAGAAATCATCTGGTCCATGTACACGAAGTCATCCCACGCACCCACGCCGTCGTTGACACCTGTAGGGCTAAGTGCCCCGCTGATGACGATGACACCCGGGTCGATCTCCTTGATCGTTTGGTAGCTCACGCGCAGCATTTCGATGTAGTTGGCCGCACTCAGGCCACGGGTGGAGGTCCATTCGCGGTCGAGGTTTTGCTCGTTCCACACTTCGATGGCGTGGATTTGCCCCGGGTAGCGCTCCAGCATCGCCGCGAGGAAGCCCGCGTAAACGTTGGGGTCGGCGGGTGGGCCGTGGCGGCTCAGGTCAACGCCCGGTTCACGCGCCCAGTCTGGCGCAGTGACGACGGACAACATCATCTTGATGCCACGCTCCGAGGCTTCTTCCAGGCCAATATCCAGGGCAGACCAGTCGTACTGGCCCTGCACCGGTTCGATGAGTTCCCAGCGAATCTGCTGTTTCACCCACGTCATATTGAGCTTTTCGACCTCGTTCATCCAGGTTTCCTGCTGACCATCGAAGCTGACCTGCACCTGAATGCCCAATTGGAAGCTCTGGTCGTTGATGGGCAGCTGCGTTGGGGCTACCGTTGGCGGCGGAGCATCGGTCGGTTCAACCTGAGCCACTTCAGTCGGCTCCTCAGCGTCGCTTTCCACCTCCGCCTGAGCCACCACAACCGGAGACGGCGTAATCACCTGTGTGGGTGGCCGCGTGGGGAACTGCTGCTGTGTGGGGGCATTCGCCGCCGCAACCGACGTGCCCGGTTGGCTTTGGCCGAACTGCCCCGGAATCAGCGGTGCTTCATCGAGCAGGCCATAGGCCGTGTACACGGCTGCGAAGGTGCAGGCCCCCATCAAAAAGGTAATGCCGATCCAGATAATCACGAAATTGCGCACTTCTTTGCGTGCTCGTGCTGTGTTTGCCATCAGGTTTACCTCAACTAACGAACTTAGCGCGCCGCTGCCATCGCGTCGCAGGCCGGGCAACTGCCATCCGGGCGGATCATCGCATACCCACCTTGTGGGTCGGCCCCATAAACGGTAAAGTCGACATTCCACACGATCATCATGCGAACCCGTCCACTTTGCGAGGAGTAGGCAGCAGCTTCGGCAAGCCATGCGGCTTGCTGGCCGAGCGTGACATTGCTTGCCCAGGCGAAAAACGGTGGCAACGATGGATACCCCGCTGACGTCAAGTAGCCCAATTCCGTAAAGCAGATAGGCACTTGCCCGCCAGTGATACTCCAATAGGTATCGATCATGCCACCGAGGTAGCGTGTGTAGTAGTTATCGCGCGGGTCGCCGCTACGCGCACTCGGCGGCACGATCCCCTCGTTGTAGTGTGCCCCCAGGCAATCCATCGACTGAAGGCCGCCCGCCGCAACCAGCTCCCGAATGAAACGATCGTCGTTGACGACCTGCCCCGGGAAGGCTGCCTCGGCCCCGGTAGGGGCGGGTGCTCCGCTAATAACCAACACACCAGGATTCCGCGATTTGATGGCGTTGTAGCCTGCACGCAGCATCGTTGCGTAGGCCTCGCCGCTGATGCGGCCACGCGGCCACTCACGGTCGATATTCGGCTCATTCCACACTTCGATAGCATCTGGCCCCAGGGCAGCGATTTCGCCCAACCACGAGGCGTATCCGCTGATGTATTGGCTACCGAACGCATCTAACTCGTTGGGTGCCCCCACCGTCCCGATGAGTATCTTAAAACCGTTGGCACGCGCCCCTTCGATCGCAGCCTGGGCATCGCCAGTGCCGCCGCCCAGCGTGTACCGAATTTGAACCTTCATCCAGGTCATCCCCGCGCGGCGCATCGCGTTCGACGCACGGCTACTGCCTGTGCTCGTGACGTGCCCGCCATACTCGAAGTTCCCCGCACGGATGCGCCCCGGCCCGGGCTGTACCGCGCTACCGCCCCCCCCACTACCAGCCGATGCGATGTTCAGGGCTACCTGGGTGGCCTGCACCTGGGCAGCCGCGATAGCTTCGGGGTCGGGAGTCGGGGTCGATGTCGGCACTGGTGAAGGTGTCGCCGACGGTAACGGCGTCGGCGTGGCGGTGGGGTTCGCTAGCGCCACGGCTACCCCGCTCCGAATCGTTTCGCCCTCATCGACGACGGCGACATTGATCGCATAGTTGCCCTCGGGCGCATCCAACGTGGCGATGAGCGATTCGTTGAGGCCGGTTTCCACTTCACCGATGACATCTTCCGCGCTTTCGATGCGCCAGCGAAGCGCCAATTGTTCGCGCTCGGTGGCAGTTGCCGGGACCTGCAACTTGTAGCTCACGATGGCATTGAGTGCGCCGTCCGCGAGGTCGGCGGCGAGCAAATCGTTGAACGCCACCCCACCCACCGCAAACGGCAGCGTGCGATCCATGCGATAACGCAGGGCTTCGCTGTTGGTGAGCCACACACGCGTGACAAGATTCTCGTTCTCATCGAGGTAGTCGATGTAGGACGTCTGAGCCGATTCGTCGAAACTCGATTCGGCGCGCAGGCCATCGAGGCTGGCGCGAATTTCAGCCCCGGGGAGCACACTGCCCTCGACAGTCAGTTGGTCCACCTCGATGCGGACATCCCCAAGTGCCGATAGCGCTTCTTCGTAGCCGATGCTGACGAATTCACCGGTATCCTGCGCCTGACGCGCAGACTGCGAAGATAAACCCAGCAGCATTTTATACCGATTCACCTCGCCGACAGCCCAACGCAGCATCGCCTCGACGAGACGATCCTCGCCAGGCGCAAACATCGTCGGGTCTACGCCTTTGACATCGACATGGAGGTAATCGACGGCTTCGCCGATGGCACGCCAGTCGTAGGCACCGGTATCCCACTCACCCGCGACGGGTTGTGCGGCTGGTACGACCACCCCAAACGCGATACCGAGTGTATCTAACGTTGCCCCGAGTTCCTGCACTAACAGGGTGAAGTTCTGGCGTTGGTCTACAGGCACATCCCGGTAATCGATGAACACCCCATCGTAGGCGCTTGCAAACGCCGCGACCTGCGTCGCATGGTTGCTGCGAAGTTCACCGTTGCCGAGTATCGTCGTGACCGTGTTTGTATCGAGCGCGCGGGGGTCGGTAAAGTTGCGAATCACGGGCATCACGAGGTAGCCCGCATTGTTGCTAAAGCCTGCGGCGAGACTGCCCGCCAGGGTACCTTCTAACGTGGGCTGTAGGCCCGCCGGGCTAACGATCGTTGCGACTGAAGCCACGTCTTCCGCGAGCACCTGCGTCACATCGACCGACGCTAACACCGTCGGCTGGGTGGGGGTCGCCGCCTGGAACAAGGCTAGCTGCCCTGGCGCCCGTTCGACGTTCGCAACGAGGGATGCGCCGTCTGGACCGGGTTGCGCAGGCAAAAAACGCCACTCACGCGCGAGGTCGTCGTAGCGGTACAGGTCGACGAGATCGGCACTGCCAACGACATCGGGCAAATTCACACTCAGCGTGACCGAACTCGGCGCACTGCCCGTCGTCTCGATGACGTAAACATCGCTCTGCAACGCAAGCGTCGCCGGGGCATTCGCGAGCGCAGCAGGCACCCAATCCCCCGCAGAAACATCACCGCTCAAGAAGGTTTCTAGCGGAACTGCCCCGATTGCCACCCCGTACTCGATACGCACATCAGCCGGGTCGACGATGAGCGTAACGTTTTGATCCTGGCTCTGGGCGGCGTTGTTGGTCGCATCGAGCGGAACGAAATTCGGCCCAAGCAACTGGTCGAGGAGATTGAAAGGCGGCAACAGCAGGGCGACGGCGATCAGCACCGTCGCCAAGAAGAGCGTCGCAAGGGCGGGCAGCACACACCCGATGCCACAACCACCGCCCGTATTGGGCTGGCGGGGTACGTGGTTAGTTTCGGCCATAATTGGGGGAGTATCCTGCTTAACTTCCAAGGGCGGCACAGGCCGGGCAACTGCCGTCTGGGCGGATCATCGCATAACCGCCCATTGGGTCTGCCCCGTAGCCGGTGAAGTTCACGTTCCACACGATGAGCAGACGAACGCGCCCGCTGTTGCGCGCCATACTCACAACCTGGTCCAACCAGGCGGCCTGCTGCACAACGGTCACGTTCGATGCCCATGCGAACCCACCCGGCAGCGGCCCGTAACCTTCGGGCGTGAGGTAACCGAGTTCGGTGAAGCACAGCGGGCGTCGTCCGCCGAAGGCGTTGTAGTAGGTATTCACCATGCCCGGATAGTAGCGCGTGTAGTAGCCACTGTTGCCGCGTGGGTCGCCGCTGGTGGCCGTCGGTGGCAGGATTCCCTCGTTGTAGTGCACACCGACGCAATCCATGAAGTTTGCGGCCACGGCAGCGGCCATCCCAGCGATGAAGGCATTGTCGTCGCAGCCTGCGCCGCTGCACCCGCCGAAGAAACCAGTTGGCGCGGGCGCACCACTGATGACGAGCGTGTTGGGGTTATTCGCTTTGATGCTGTTATAGGCCGCTGCGAGGAGTTGCGTGTACGCCGCCGGGTTCACCTGGCCGGGCACCCACTCGCGATCGATGTTCGGCTCGTTCCACACTTCGATGGCGTCGGCACCGGCTGCGGCCAGCCCACCAACGAATGCGGCGTAACGCTCGTTGTAGCCGGGGTTATTCAGTTGGTCGCGGTTGCCGACCACACCCAATACCACACGGAAGCCGTTGGCGTGCGCCTCCCCAATGTTACCCACCGCCGAACTCGCATCCTGGCCGTCAAGGTACCGGACCTGCTTCTTCACCCAGGTCATCCCTGCCTGCCGCATATAATTTACGACCCGTGCATCCAACCCGGCGACGTGCCCGCCGTAGCTGAAACCCGTTACCGGCGCAGAACTCACTGCGGGCGCAGGTAGGGCAGGGGCCGCTGCCTGGGCATTGGCATCGCCTTCGGCAGGTGCCGAATCGTCGGCTTGTGGTGCGGCGGCGGGGGCCGCTGCCGGGGCTGCCAGCGTGAACGGCTCATCCTGGCGCTTGATCGGCAGGCCCGCAATCTGGTCGACAGAGGCCGCTACGCCTTCGGAAGCCAACCAGCCGACCGTACCATCGGCGATTTTGCCGCGCACCCAGAAGTTATTCGTGCCATCGCGCGCATCCAGGGTGATGGGGGTGTTCGGTGATAGTGTGGCTTGGATGCGCCAATCGGTCCCGGGGCCGCTGCGAAAACGCGCCGTCGATGTGACGGTGGTTTCCAGGCCACCCTGGGCCAAAGTCGTGGAAAATGTCGAAAATAGCAAAAAGAAAATCAGTGTAATCTGTCGTTTCATGCCGGTTAGCCCTCTCGAAGCCCTCACCCATATGGCGACGGCATTTTATCAAACGGGTTAGGCTTTGCAAAGGCGAAGCAAACCGACGGCTCCCCTACCAACGTAACCTGCCGAAATGCGTGGAAAGGGGGTACACTGCTGTTGCGGAGGAAAGAACATATGCCAGGATTCTATGCGTCTGTGGCGCGCTATTACGATGCCGAGAACAGCGATAAGACTGACGACATCGACTTTTACATGGACCTTGCTGCCGATTACGGCGGGCCAATCCTCGATGTAGGCTGTGGGACGGGCCGCGTGGTGCTACCACTCGCGCGAGCAGGCTACACCGTCCACGGGGTGGATAACGAAGCAGCTATGCTCGAACGGGCGCAAGCCCGCGCAGACTTACAGCCAGGCACTGTACAAAGCCTCACCCTACACACCGGGGATATTCTCGACTATGCACCGGGCGTGCAGTTCAACCTCATTTTGCTCACGTACAATATGCTAATGCACTTCCACGAGCAGGAGACACAACTTGACCTGCTGCGGCACCTGCGCAGCCTGCTGGCCGAGGATGGCTTGCTTGTGCTGGACCTGCCCAACGCAGGCGAGACCTTCGCCACACAGGACAGCGACGCGCTTTCGCTGGAGCGCATGTTCATCGAGCCTGAGAGCGGTCACCTTGTGATGCAGCAGGCCGTCAGCACACTCGACCGCGCCGAACAACTGATGCGCGTGGTGTGGGTCTACGATGAAATTCTCGCCGACGGCACGCTCAAGCGGACCACAGCGCCGGTGATCTTCCGATACTTTTTCCCGTATGAGGTGCGCCTGTTGCTATCTACCACCGGCTACGAGGTCGAGGAAATGTACGGCGATGTCGACGGCAGCCCCTTCGAAGACGGTGCCCCACGGATGGTCGTACTCGCCACATGACCCGCTACACCCTCTTCATGGCCATAGCATTACTCGCCGGGTGCGAGGCCCTTGCAACGCCCACACTCACGCCCACGCGGTCGCTTAGCGCGCCGACGCTCGCCGCCAGCCCACAACCCTTCGCCCTACCGCCCAGCGAAGTGCCCGGTAGTTTCGTTGATGAGGCGGGCGCAAACGACCCAACTGTCGCCGCGTTGCCGAACGACGCGAACCTGCCGCCGCTTGCACTACAGAATGAACCGATTACCGCGTCCGATCGTCGTTTGGTGCAAGTCACAGCGACGGATGGCGGGCTGATTTCGGGCGAGCTTTACCTCGTGGAGGACGGGCAGCGAAGGCCGGGCGTGCTGCTGTTCGCGGAGAATAGAGGGGTGTGGGGTGGCTTCCCGCAGCAACTTGCCGATGCAGGCCATACCGTGCTCGCGGTCGACATGGCAGATGCTGACCAGTTCGGCCCGGTTTTTTCCGCGCTTGCCGATGTTGCCGATCCCGGAAGACTTGCCGCTATAGGCGAGCAAGCTCATGCCGATTTCGCGCTCGCCGGTTGTGCCGATGACAACCGCTGCGACACGATTGTACTGCTCTCGCCTGTTGACCGCATCGCCGTGCTGAACGCCGCCACACGATTTAATCCGCGCCCGTTGCTCGTTGCGGCTAGCGCCGCCGATGGCGAAGCCCTTACCGTCGCCGAAGCCCTGGGGGCTGCAACCACTGGCGAAACCCTCGTACAGCGCTTCGATGACGCCGGACGCGGCGCTGCGATTATCCAGAACCGGCCCGACATGGCCGACCTTATCATTACATGGCTTCAACGCCACCTCAACTAAGGAGTAAACTTATGCCCCTCGAAGAAATTCGGCAGCGCCACATCAAGTTGATGCAAAAAACGGTAGACATCGTCGGCAACATCCTCAAGGATGTCTCTCAGCATGAGGCTACCACCCACCGCGACGGCCCCGATGGTTGGACGGTGCTCGAAGTGGTCGCCCACCTGCGCGACTTCGACCGGATTTTCCGTGAGCGCGCTGAACTCATGCTAGAAGATGAATACCCGGAGCTCAAAGAAGTCGACCATGATAAGCTCGTGGTCGATGAAAAGTACAACGAGCAGAACCTCACCCAGGTGTACATCGACCTTGTGAAGTCCCGTCGTGAGACAATCACGTTCTTCTCGGACTTGAGCCGGTCACAATGGGAGCGTTTCGGCAATCACTGGGAACGCGGCGATTTTTCGATGACGGACGCGGTGATACAAGTATGTACCCACGAAGTAAATCACATCGAGCAGATAACACGCATTTTGTCCGAAGCGCGCTCCGAAGGCCTCGACATCTAAAATTTGGACGGACGGCTATGTGCCGTCCATCCGGTACTTTGCGATGGGGGTACTAGCTCCCGCCAAGCGCCTCGACTATTTTCGCGTACTGCGCCTCATCGAGTGGCGTGAAGCTTTGGCCGCGTTTGGGCCAGCTTTCATCACCGATAATCTCGCGCACCTTATCCAGCGGAACAGGGGCGCAGTCGGCTTTGGCACGAGTGACTGCGACCGGCAGCAGATGTGCGTGTTCTTCACCTTCGGTGCGCATTGTCTCGCCTTCGTCGAAACTGCCAGCCACACGCACCTCGCCAACAACCGACTTGGTGCTTTTACCCTTGTAGCCGGGGGTTTTCGTCCCGGTTTCGTACAGAAGCATGGTCACACCCGGCTGCAACGCGGATTCCCAATGTTTGCGCCCCCGGTTGCTAAACCCGACCACACCCTTCTCACCATCGACTTCGAACCAGCCTGCCCATACCAACTTGATACCGTTGCTCATGGGTTAGGCTCGTAGCTGCGCGCCGAGTTGCTTCTCGGCGGCCTTGACGATCTTCTTGTGCACCTTGGCAACCTCCTTATCGGTGAGTGTACGCTCATCCGTCTGGTAGGTGAGGTTGTAGGCCAGGCTCTTTTTGCCTTCGGGGATGCTGTCGCCAACATACACATCGAACAGGCGAACATCGCGCAATAGATCACCCCCAGCGGAGGCAATGACCGTCTCGACCTCGGCGGCAGGCAACGTTTCATCGACGACAAGTGCGATGTCCTGTAGGAGGT
>CAYSVE010000106.1:0-2608 GCA_964434365.1 uncultured Anaerolineaceae bacterium
AACGCGCTAAAGCCGCTCCGGCAGCGCGGGGTTGCATCGAGCACCTTTAACGGAGCGGCGGGCGGCGCGATCGCCTTCGTCGCCATCCAAATCGAAGAGACACTTGGGCTGGGGCCGGGCGGTTTTCTGACGTTTTTCGGCGTGCTCGGCTACGGCTATCTCATCAGTCGGGGCCAGGCCGACATACTCTCCGAGTTGGCCGGGTACCCGGTGCCGTGGCGGCGACAGGTCGCGAGTATGACCGTGGTAATGGGCGCGGCAATGGCGCTGATACCGGGGTTAATTGCCGCCGCATCGGACGGGGCATTTGGGGCATCGCATCGGGCGGGGTATATCATCGGCGTGGCGCTCATCGGCGGGCTGATGGCCATCGGTATGCGCAGCCAATCGACGGGCAAGCGAAGCCGCACTCAGCCTGAAACTGAGACGAAAGATGCAGAATAGCGCACTCCAACCCGGCTCAAGTTTGCGCTGGTTCCTCATCAACTGGGCCGGGGTGAGCCTGTACTGGGGGTGGATACCCTGGGTTTTCGACAGCCAAACACCGTTTGCGAATGTCGTTCAATCGTTGACCGTGGGCGGATTCGGGCTTTTTGTGGGCTGGATTCAATCTCAGGAGCTACCCGACTTTTTGGCAAACGAGCGTCGGGCGTGGGTTGTATACAGCACTGCTGGTGGAATTATCGGCCTAGTGCTCGGTTTTGTGGCTGTTTATGTGATTGGGTTCTTATTTGTTCTAGCGCCAGCGGTATATGGATTATCGATAGGTGCGATGCAGTCTCTGGTGCTTAGGCGAAAAGTTCCTAACAGCGGTTGTCTGTGGGTAACGGTTACAGCGGCGGGTTATTTTCCGATTGGTTTAGCGCTGATGCTCGCGTCTACGATCTGGGACGGCTACGCCGGCAATGATATGCGCGGTATCCTCACGTTTGCGTTTGTTGGCATGGGGTGGCTTTACGCGGTGCTACTCGTTTTGGTTTACAAACCCATTATGGCCGACACCCGCAAAAAGAAAGCGCCCTAACTACGCCCCGACACCCAGCGATGCCCATACCGGTAGGGGCGCAGGCGAGGTGCAATCGAGCCTCGCCCTAACCCACCCAGCGCACGCGCCACACATTCCCATAAATAAAATCCGCCACGACGAGCGAGCCATCCGGCGCAACCGTCACATCGATGGGCCGCAGCAGCCCCGTCACGAAGGCCTGCGGGCGGTACGCTGCCAGTAGCGCGGGGTCGGTGGGCACCTCACCGGGCGTGATTCGCACCACCCGCTGACCACCGCCATCCTCGCGGGCGTTCCACAGCGCAACGAACACGCTATCGAAGTAATTCGCGGGGAACTGCCTCCCGTCGTACACCGTGAGGCCGCGCGGCAGCGTGTAATCCGCAAAGCGCAGCAGGCCGTCGCTGTAGGTGATGTCGGGGTCCGCCGGGGGGCACTCCGCGCAGCCGAAGGTGCGCCAGTACGGCCATCGATAGTGCGCGCCCGGTGCCAACCGCAACAGACGATCCCCCGGCCCTTCGACGATACCGCTGTCCGTCGCGTAGAGCGTGCGCCGCAGGTCGAAGGCGAGGTCGAAGGGGTGCCGAATCCCACGCGCGTAAATTTCGACGCCCGCCGTGTGCGGCTGAATTCGCAGCACCGTCGCCTCAAGTTGGTCGAGCGTGGCAAATTCCTGGCGTGCCCCCTCGGGTGGCTCGGCCTTGTCGCTCAGCGCGCTTACACCCATATACATGAAGCCATCCGGCCCGAAGACGATGCCGTTCGGCTGGTTGTCGATTTCGCGCCAGCAGCACGGCAAATTCGTGAGCACCGCCTCGGGGGTTTGGCCCGGCACAATGCGATACAACACCCCACCCTCAGTGGGGAACAGGCGCGCCGTCACGTAGAGCACGTCGGTGCCAGGTTGGAACGCCAACCCCACCGGCGAAATATACCCCGTGCTGTGGAGCGACACCGCGCCGTTCTCATCGAGGATGGCGACTGCGCCGTTCTGCGTGCCATCGAGGTGGACAGTCGCGTATAGGCGTCCATCTGGCCCGTAGGTGATCTGCTGCGGCTGACCGGGTAAGCGCCCCAGGTGGCTCACCCCGAAGCCCTCTGGTACGTTGATGCGCGCCAGCCAGCCGTCGATGTCGTCGGCACAGGGGTAGTCGTTGCAACTCCAGCCCGCAGGCACCGACACAAGGGCGTCGGTAATCGGCGCAGGCGGTGGATTTTCCAGTGCCGACGCGGGCGTGAGTGTGAACAATTCTGCCGTCGGCGTGAGCGACGCTGTGGGTGAGGGCGGTACCGTCTCCGTCGGGCTGAGCGTCAGCGTAGGCGTGAGTGTCTCCGTCGGCGTATTCGAAGGCGTAAGCGATGGTGTCGGCGTGTCGGACGGGGTGCGGGTGGCTGTCGCCGTATACACCGGCGCCGATGTGCGCGTGGGCGGTACCGTCGCCTGGAAGGCCCCGCCACCGACTGCGGTCGGCGCCTCGCAGGCCGCGAGGAGCAACACACACGCGGTCGCTAGAGTAAGGGCGAGGCCATGCCGCGCCCCCCGCCAAACACAAAGAATAACCGATAATGCAAAAGACCAACGAAACCTAACAGGGATCGAGG
>CAYSVE010000106.1:2618-11990 GCA_964434365.1 uncultured Anaerolineaceae bacterium
CCCAGCTCACCGCCATCCGCGGCACGGAGCCCTACGCGTGGAGCGTCGTGCCCCCAACCCCCAACCACCCCGCGGGCCTAACGTTCCGGCGCCGCCCCCGCCCCCCCCCGCCGCCAAACACAATGAATAACCGATAATGCACAGGACCATGTAACCCTATCTGTGATCGAGGTGACAAAACACGAATCACACGAAAAATCTCGTTGTATTTTCATAGGTAGGTGTGCGTATCGCTTCTTTACGATCGTGCCGTGTTTGTGGGCATTGTTTTACGGGCGAGCCATGGCGCAGGACAGTGTCCACGCGTCCCCGCCCCTACAACGGTCTTGCATAGGAGGATGGCCCGACCATGTGCCCATCCTCCCCAACGTTCTGCCGACTACGCTACGCCAGCCCGTATACGTCGCGGAACTTGGTTTGCAGGTACTTGATGTAGTCATCCGATTGGATGCCCTCACCCGTGACGCGCTGCGTCAGTTCGTTGCCGGTGAACTTGCGCCCGTGCTGGTGAATGTTCTCGTTGAGCCACGTCAGCAGCGTGTCGAACTTGCCGTTCGCGATGTCATCGGGGATGCTGGGGCGTTCTTCGACGGCTTTGTTGTAGTACTGCACGCTCAACAGGTTGCCGAGCGCATACGTCGCAAAGTAGCCGATGTACCCGTGCGCCCAGTGGATGTCTTGCAGGCAGCCCCGGGTGTCGTTGGGCGGCACGATGCCGAACGACTCCTCGAACTTGGTGTTCCACACCGCCGGCACATCCTTGATAGCGATGTCGCCGCTGAGCATGGCCTGCTCGATTTCGAAGCGCAGCATGACGTGCAGGTTGTAAGTGGCCTCGTCGGCCTCTACGCGAATAAACTGCTTCGTCACCTTGTTGATGGCCTTGTAGAACGTATCGAGGTCGACATCGCCGAACTCGGCGGGGAACGTCTCCTTGAGCTTCGGCAGCGCCCACGTCCAGAAGTTCTTGCTGCGGCCTACGAGGTTCTCCCACATGCGCGATTGGCTCTCATGCACGCCCAGCGACGTGCCCGTGCCGAGCATGTTGCCTTCGAGGTTTTCGCCGATGCCCTGCTCGTACATGGCGTGCCCGGCCTCGTGCATCGTGCCAAACAGCGCCGGGTTCAGCCAGTTGTCATCGTAACGCGTCGTGATGCGCGCGTCGTTTTTGCTGAAGCTGATGCTAAACGGATGCACCGAAATATCCAGCCGTCCACGGTCGAAGCTGTAGCCATAGGCCGCCGCGACCATCTCGCCGAAGGCCTTTTGCTTCTCGACGGGGAACGCCTGTCGCAGCACTGTGTCGTCCACCCGTTCGTCGACTTCGCTCACCTCAGCGATGAGATCGATGAGGGCGGGCTTGTGGTGGGCGAAAATGTCGGCGACCTGTGCGGTCGTCATGCCGCGCTCGTACTGGCCCAGGAGCGCATCGTAAGCGGTTTCCTCGTAGCCGAGGTACTCCGCCAGTTGACGACTCATATCGACGACTTCCGTCAGCAGCGGCTCGAAAGTGCTGAAGTTGCTTTCCTCGCGCGCTTGCTTCCAGGCCACGTGTGCCCGCGAGCGCAGTTCCGTAAACGCCTCTACAAAATCGGACGGCTGGCGCACCGCCTCATCGAAGTCCTCGCGGACGATGCGCATCATGCTGGCCTCGTCGCTGTCGTAGTTGCTGCCATTCAGTTCGGCCTCGGCGTCTTCTAGCAGTTGGCCGGTCTCATCGGCGATGAACATCTCGTGTGCCACCCGCGACAGTGTCGCGAGTTGGTCGCCTCGTGCCGATGCACCACCGGGGGGCATCTGCGTTTCCATGTCCCAGCGGAGCACAGCCCCGGCGCGGTTCAAATTTCGGATTTGCTTCAGCCGCGTGGTTAGCGCCTCGTATTTTTCGCCCATATCTCACAGTCTCCGGTTATTCGTAACCGCATCATGTTAACAAACGCCCTCGCACAACGCCACGAACGTTTTGAGCCACCCCCGGCTTGTGGCATAATGCACAGTGTTTAGGTTCCAAGCGGAGAAACCCACCCAATGGCCGAAGAAGCAACGCAAGAAACAACCCTTAGCGTCTACGTCAACGCCGGGACGACCCCCATGGGCCGCGCCCTCATCCAACAGCTTGTGGCCGATGGTCACAGCGTCATCAGCCGCGTCAGCACCGGGGCCGATGCCACCATCGCCCGCGCAGACGGCGCGCTGCCCGTGTACCCCAACCCGCACAACGCAGCAGACATCGCCAATATGCTGAAGATGGCCGAGGTCAACATGATCGTGAACCTCGCCCCGCGTGCCACCGGCACCCTGCCTTACTTCAAAACAGACTGGGAAGCCGTAACCGCCGATGTCGAAGCGAGCACCCTCGCCCTCGTCGAGGCAGCAAAGGCCGTCGACGGCGCGTTTGTCATCCACACGAGCTTTGCCATGCTCTATGCCGACAGCGCCGAACTCGTCGGCGAAGATGCCCCCAGCCGCAGTGGTGACCTCTTCGCGCCGCTCATCCGCGCAGAGCAGGCCGTGCTGGCAGCAGGCGGTTGTGTGCTGCGCATGGGTACGCTCTACAGCGGAGACAGCCCCGCCCTCAAGCAACTCGACGTGACCATCAAGCGGGGCCGCCCCATGCTCACCGGGGCCGAGGGCGCAGTGCAGAACTGGGTTCATACCGACGACGCCTTCGCGGCGTTGAACCTTGCTATCGCGACCAGGCCCGCAGGCGAGGTCTTCAACATCGTAGACGACGCGCCGATTTCCGCGCACGCCTTCCTCGGCATGTTCGCAAAGGGCATCGGCCTCGATATGCCCACGGCCCTGCCGATGATGGCAGCCCGGCCCATGTTCGGCAAAGCCCACATAAATGTTATTTCGACATCGGTGCCCGCGAGCAACGCAAAGGCCAAAGAGACACTCGGCTGGGCGCCGAAGCACCCCAGCTTCGAAACCAGCCTCGACGCCCTGCTGCTCGACTGGCGTGCGGTGGCCCCCGCTAGCTCGTAATGGCCGACCTTAAAGCAATTCTCTTCGACCTCGACGACACCCTGCTGGACTGGAGTGGCTTCGATGGCGATTACGGCAAGCTAGAGCGCAAGCACCTCGGTGGGGTACACAGGTACCTCACCGGGCAAGGCCATAGCTTCAACCTGGAGCACCTGCTAGACCGTTTCCAGGATGGCGCGTTTAGCGGCTGGGAGGAAGGGCGCAAGTCGTTAAATGCCCCGCACCTCGTGCGCATCGTCATGAAGGCGTTACACGATGTGGGCCTCGTCAACGCCAAGCTAGACGAAGACGTCATCATGGAGCACTACAACTGGGGTGCGGTGGAGGGCACGCGCATCTTCGATGAAGTACCGGCGACGCTGCAAATGTTCCGCGATGCCGGGCTTAAGCTGGGCATCGTTACCAACGCCTTCCAGCCGATGAAGCTGCGCGACATCGAAATCACCCAGCACGGCATCATCGAGCACTTCCCCGATTGCCGCTTTAGCGCTGCCGATGTCGGCCACCTGAAGCCGCACCCCACCATCTTCAAAACGGCGCTGGATTGCATCGGCACCGAGCCGGCGGAGACGGTCTTCGTGGGCGACAACCTCAACGCAGACATCGTCGGGGCGCAGCGTGTGGGTATGAAGGGCATCTGGCGCGATACCGGTCATCACGACTCACGTTTTTCGCTGGGCGAAATCGTGCCCGATGCGACCATCAAAAAGCTCGACGAAATGCCCGCCATCCTCGATAAGTGGTATCCGGGCTGGCGCTAACACCTATGGTCACAAATCGTCTTGTCGATGCCGATAGCAACCTCATCCTCACCGGCTACGCCGGGCCGAACCTCCCCGCGCTGAGCAAATCGGTAGCGGCGCGGTTGGGGCGACCCCTCGTTGCCGTGGAAACGCTGCTCGAAGAACGCGCAGACGCCCCCTTGAAGGAACTGCGCGAACGCTACGGGCAGGCGCGCCTTAAAACGCTGGAGGCAGCCGTGATGGAAGAGGTGGTGCTCTATCGGGGTACGGTCATCCGTATCGGCGGAGGCATCCTCGCGAACGGTGATGCGCTCGCCCGGCTGGCCGCAACCGGCCCGGTGCTGTGCCTCGTCGCGCGGTTGGATGCCGTGCTGCGGCAACTCCACTTAGCGATGGGCAACCGCTACCACGACCCCGCCGTGCGCGACCTCACAATGGGGCAACTCAAGCAGGCGTGGGCCGTGCGCGGAAACCTCGCCGTCCACGAATTGGATGTCACCGGCTGCACCGACGACGAAATCGTCGACCTCATGGCGCAGCAGTGGCAAGCGCTTGCCATCCGCCGAGGGTAGGCAACCAAGCATTGCTGACGGACATGGCAAAACAAGGAGTAACAGTGTGATCTGCTTCGAAACACCCCGCCTGCGCGTACGCCACCTCGCCATGAGCGACCTCGACGACCTGGCCGCCCTATGTGCGGATTCGGTCGCCATGCAGTACATGGACGACGGCAGCGTGCTCTCTCGCGAGGAATGTGCCAGGTGGATAACCGTGTGCGAGGAGAAATATCGCACGCGCGGCTATGGTACATCTGCCGTGGACGCGATAGCCACCGGGGCCTTCGTGGGGTTTTGCGGGGTGGTGCGCACACCCGAGAACGATTTCGATGAGATCATCTATGCGCTGGCACAACCCTACTGGGGCAAGGGTTACGCCACCGAGGCTGCGCAAGCCATGCTAAACTATGTTTTCGGATTAACGGACCTGAATACCATCTACGCGACTATCGACGCCAAGAACACGGCCTCATTACGCATGATGCAGAAGCTCGGTATGCAGTACGAACGCGAGTACACCGAACCGACCGGCGAGGTCACCAAAGTGTACGCCCGTCATCGGTCGCCAATCGGCTGAGGGCCGGGTGTAGGGGTACCGTTTTGTGGATTCCTAAGAGGGAGTATGAGAGACCATGCCAAAACTAACGATTAGCCTCGCGCAGATGAACATCGCGCTGGGCGATGTGAAGCGCAACACCGCCACCATGGAGCGCCTGACGAACGAGGCGGGCCGCCGGGGGTCGCATCTGGTCGTTTTCCCCGAGTTATGGTCCACCGGCTACGCGTGGGGCCAGCATAACGAGCTTGCCGAAACGCTGAACCAGGGGATTTTTTCGCACATTAGCGGCCTGGCCCAAAAGAACAAAATCAGCATCCTCGGCAGCGTGCTAGAAAAACGCGGCGAGCAGGTCGCCAACAGCGCCCCCTTCATCGCCTCCAATGGCCGCTTGATGGGTGTGTACCGCAAAATTCACCTGTTCCGGCTCTTCGAGGAAGACCAGTATTTGCAGGCCGGGAGTTCGCCGCTGACGATGGACCTGCCGTGGGGCGCAACGTCCATTGCCATTTGCTACGACCTCCGCTTCCCGGAGCTGTTCCGTCGCTACGCCGCCAACGAGGGCACGAAGCTCATCATCGTGCCGAGCGAGTGGCCGCAGGTGCGCATCAACCACTGGCGGGCGTTGGTGCAGGCCCGCGCCATCGAAAACCAGTGCTACATCGCGGCGTGTAATGCCGCTGGCGAAACCGGCGACACCATGTTCGGTGGGCATTCGATGATCGTGGACCCATGGGGCAAAATCGTTATCGAAGGCGGCGAAGACCCGATGCTGCTCACGGCGGAGGTCGAACTCGACGCCGTCGACGCGGTACGCAAGCAAATCCCCGTCTTCGAAGACCGCCGCCCAGAGCTATACAGCTAGGCTGCGGCCTGTCGCTGCACCACCACCCTGCGCGCCGACTCGACGGCGTCCGTAAGATACACGCGTTCGCAAATGGCAGCAGGGTTGGTGGCCCGCGCGCAGCACAACATCAATCGATGAGCCATCGGTTCATCGACGACCAACACCGCACAACCGAACTTCGCAGGCATCATCGCGCATAACCGCCGCAGATGTTGTTCGACGCCCGTAAGCAACGGCGTCGTGCCACGCAGGTCGATGATCACATCCACTTTGGGTTGGGGGAGGGCCACCATCGTGCGGCAAAGCGAGGTCGCCACATCGTAGGCATCTTGCCAACGCCACGGCCCACGCATCGTCACTTCGTAAAAGGGGGCGCGCCAAACGCATTTTATCATTGGTACAATTCTCATTCCCACGATACTCCACGCCCATATTTTACGCCAACCATTAACAAAAAGAGCGAGGCTAAGCCTCGCTCTGCGTGAAAAATGCGTGAATTCCGGTTCGGTTTAGCCGAAACGGCCCGAAATGTAGTCCGCAGTTTCTTCCTGCTCGGGGTCTTCGAACAATTTGCTCGTCTGGTTGAACTCCACCAGTTCGCCCCAACGGGTTTCGCTACCGTCTTCCTTGGTGCGCTTACGCACATTGAAGAACGCCGTGTAATCGCTAACGCGGACGGCCTGCTGCATGTTGTGGGTGACGATGACGATGGTGTAGGTGGCTGCCAGGTCACGCATCAGCTCTTCGATGCGCTGCGTGGCGATCGGGTCCAGCGCCGAGGCAGGCTCGTCCATGAGGATCACTTCCGGCTCCACGGCCAGCGTGCGGGCGATGCACAAACGCTGCTGCTGACCACCACTGAGCGCGAGGCCGCTCTTCTGCAGGTCGCCCTTCACTTCGTCCCACAGGGCCGCGCCACGCAGCGAGGTCTCCACGATTTCGTCGAGGATGCGCTTGTCCTTCACGCCCATGATGCGCGGACCGTAGGCGATGTTATCGTAGATGCTCTTCGGGAACGGGTTCGGCTTCTGGAACACCATGCCGATGCGGCGGCGCACTTCCACGGCGTCTACCTGGTCTTCGTACAGGTTCTGCCCGCGGAAGATCACCTCACCCTCCACACGCGCGGTGGGCACGAGGTCGTTCATACGGTTGATGGCGCGCAGCACCGTGCTTTTACCACAGCCCGAGGGGCCAATGAACGCGGTGATCTTACGCTCTGCGATAGGGATGTTGATCTTCTGCACAGCCATGTAGCTGCCATAGAAGACCTTCAGGTCCTTGATGTCGACAGCGAGGTTTCCCAGAGCCGGGGTGTTCGTCTTGCCAGGAGCTTGTTCGGTCATGTTAGTTTCCTACTGTAGCGGTTACGAAGGATAATGGCGGTCGTGTTCAAAATGATGAGCAAGATCAGCAGCACGATGATGGCTGCTGCCGCAATATCACGGAATTGGTCCTGCGGGCGCGAGGTCCACTGGAAGATTTGGATGGGGATGACAGTAAAGCGCGCGAACGGCCCATCGGGGTCCACCGTAATGACGGTCGACGCGCCCACCACGATAAGCGGGGCCGTCTCGCCGACCGCGCGGCTCATCGCCAAAATGGTACCCGTGAGAATACCCGGGATGGACGCGGGCAACACCTGCCGCCAGATCGTCTGCCATTTGGTTGCGCCCAGGCCGTAGCTCCCCTCGCGGATGGACTGCGGCACCGCGCGAATGGCCTCCTGGCCGTTGATGATGATGATCGGCAGGATGAGCAGGCCCAGCGTTAGCCCTGCACTGATGATCGTACGACCGGTAAGCGTGCTGGTGTCGGCCGCTGGGTTGAGGAAGGCCCCACTGGTGAAGAACACCAGCGCACGCACGAAAATCGCCAGGCCGAGCATACCGTAGATGATGGACGGCACCCCAGCAAGGTTGCGGATGTTGGTTTCGATGAGGCGGTTGAGCCGGTTGTCCGTCGCATATTCTTCGAGGTAGATGGCGGCGCCCACACCCAACGGCAGCGCGAAAACGATCGTAATGCTGATGACCCACAGCGAGCCGAGGATCGCCGTGCGGATACCCGCCTGCGACGGAATGCTGGACCCCGGCACCGTGAGGAACTGGCGGTTCAGCCAGCTACGGAACTCCAGGCGCGCGTCGGGGTAGTTTTCGGCGGCCTGTGCTTCGATGGTGCTGTAGTTGAACAGCGTGGTCGTCATCGGCCAGCTATCGAGGATGTTTTCGCCCACCACTTCGCTTTCCACGATGGCGAGCAACTGCGCACGCGAGAGGTTATCCACCAGCAGTTGCGCGTGTTGGCTCTTGTCCAGGTCGCGGATGCCGAGGTCGGCCATGTCATCGTCGTAGTTCATCCCGGCGAGGATCGAGTCCATCGTCGCGGTGGTGAACTGCGACGCATCGACACGGCTAAGGTTATCGCGGATGATCACGAGCAAGTTTGGCAGGTTATCCTGCAAAATCGCGCCGAGTTGCTCTTCGTTCAGCTCTTCCAGCGGCGCATCGGCGAGTTCGCTGGGGTCTATCTCGAACTCCACCGCAATCGTGCCGTAGGCTTCGTTGGCCACGTTCAACAACAGCGTCACGAGGGCGATTACCGCCACCACCAACGATGTGCGGTACAGCCACAGGTAGCGCTGGCCGCGTCCGTGGCGCTCGGCCAGGGTTTGCTTGTAGACGTTATCGTCTGGCGTCAGCCGCTTTGCAAGCGCCGCCGAGAGGTCGTCGTTTTTGGCCTTAACCTCAGGTTCTGGCGTATTCTCCACGTCGGCCTTTGGCGTTTCTTCCGGCGTGCTTTCCGGCCCGTTCGGGGTCATGTTCTTGTCGTCTTCGGTCATCGCTAGTATGCCTCCCGGAAGCGACGCGCAATGTAACTACTGATGAGGTTGAGGATGAGCGTAATCGTGAAGAGCGTCATACCGATGGCGAAGATACTGTTGTAGTCGATGGAGTTGTAGCTGAGGTCGCCACTACTAATACGCGCGATGTGGCCCGTCATCGTTTCGGCAGAGACGAACGGGTTAAACGTGAAGTTGGGCACCGCCCCAGCGGCAATCGCCACGATCATCGTTTCGCCAACGGCGCGCGAAATGCCGACGATGAACGCCGCCACGATACCACTCAGCGCCGCCGGGAACACCACACGCAGCGTCGTTTCTAGCCGGGTGCTGCCCAGGCCGTAGCTCGCCTCGCGTAGGGCGCGCGGCACCGCGCTCATCGCATCCTCGCTCATGGAGCTAATCGTCGGCAAAATCATCACACCCATGACGATGCCCGCTGAGGCCACGTTGTAAATTTGCACGATCTCGCGTCCGGTCGTGTCGTTGAGCAGGGTACGCAGCAGCGGCGTCATAAACTGGATGGCAAAGTAGCCGTAGACCACCGTCGGCACACCAGCCAACACCTCGAGGATCGGCTTGAGGATGCCGCGCGTGCGCGGGTGGGCGTACTCGCTGAGGTAAATGGCCGCGCCCAACCCCAATGGGATCGCCACGAGCATCGCAATCGTGGACGTCATCAGCGTAGAGTTCACCAGTGGCAGAATACCGAATTCGCCGATTTGTGGCTGCCAGGTGGTGTTGGTGACGAACTCACCCAGTGTCACGCGCTTGGGGAACTCCACATTTTCGTCTACGCGGTGGGGGCTCGCGTTGGTGCCGTCATAACCGCGCTCCAC
>CAYSVE010000107.1:0-11891 GCA_964434365.1 uncultured Anaerolineaceae bacterium
TCCGCAAGGTCTGCGGTTACGAATTTCAAAAACTGTTGAAGATCGGTGTCTGAGAGCATAGATTTCCCCGATATGATGGTTGTGCTGTGGCGAATTTGTCGATGTTTCGCATATTATGGCCCTTATTGCACAAAGCACGGTCGATCACCGCATATAGACGTCATCCTTACTGGTTTGAAACTGGCTAAGGGGTGTAATGGTCGTCCATGACAGTATAATCGTCTTAGGCTTGAATTGTGAGGTAAGGAGGCACCCCGATGGACTCCTTTAAGGAAGCACAGCGACAGATACGTCTTTCGCTTATCTTAATTGTGATCGTTTTCTCGATCGGAGTGATTGGCTTCTCGCTCATCGAACGATTGAGGCCGCTCGATGCGCTATGGTTGACGACCATGACACTGACGACGGTCGGCTATGGCGATGTATACGCGGAGTCCGACCTTGGGCACGTATTCACCATAGGGTTAGTGCTCGTGGGCTTCGGTGTGGTGGCCTTCGGGTTGCAGGCGACTGCGACGTTCTTGGTAAGCCCAGAAATTCGCAACTTGCGAGAAAAGCGCACGACGCTACGGTCCATCCGCAAGATGGAGAAGCACCATATTATTTGTGGCAACGGGGAACTCGTCGACAAGACGATCAGCTATCTGCTGCAAAGCCGCGAAATGTACATGGTCTTCCACGACGAGTTACTTTACGGCCCGCTCGATAATTTCCTCGATCGCATCTTCGGTGATGATGAGCACGGCCACTACCCGCGTGCACGGGCCTTTATCCGCAGTGCGTACCTGATGTTTGCCCGCTTGTTCACGAGCTTCCGCACCATCGTCGATTTCGTCGTGGTCGTGACTGACGATCAAACCTATGCCGATCGCTTACGATCCGATGGTTTCCTGGTGGTAGTTGGCGCTTCCACATCGGACGAGGTGCTGCGCGACGCTGGGGTAGATCATGCACAGGCCCTCGTTGTGATGCTCGATGATGACACCGAAGCGCTGCTCACCGTGCTAACTGCTCGCAGCTACAATCCAAGCCTGTATATCACGGCTGCAACCCTTGAAGATGAACTTGGCAGCAAGACCTTGCGCGTTGGTGCGAACGGTGTGCTTCAACCTTACGATATTGCTGGTTTGTTCCTGAACAACGTTACACTGCGCCCAGCCGTAGCCGATTACTTTTACGGCATTTTGTTTGACCAAACCTTGAATGTGCAATCCACCCAAATCAAACTCCATGAGGACTGTCGATGGATTGGAAAGCGCATCGGGCAGCTTTCATTGCGCGAGCGCTACAATGCGGGTGTTATCGGCTTGTTGCTGACCACGGGTGAGTATGTGTATGCGCCGAGTGACGATTACATTCTGCACAATGATGAAGAGTTGATCGTTGTTGCGCCGACGGAATCGATCAAGCCTATGCTACAGGAAGCCGGTGAACGCATCGAGGATCGGCTGATTACGGGCTTCCAACGCCTGACGTTCGAGACGCCCCCATTGTCTTCGGAGAAGATTTATGCCGAGGACGAAACACAAGCGGTCATCGACGATATGTCGCAGCACTATATTGTATGTGGAACCGGGCAGGTTGCGAGGCGCGCATCGGAAAAACTAGACCCGGAACGGCCCTTCGTCATCATCAGTGACGATGAAACGTACACAGGAGAAATGGTGCAACGTGGCTTCCGGGTCGTGCATGGTGACCCCACCCATGACAAAACACTCAAGCGTGCCGGGGTACAAAGGGCGCTTGCGATCATGATTTCGCAGGATGATGAGGCCGACGCTGTGTTGACGGTGCTAACCTGTCGCTCCTTAAGCACCAAGCTGCTCATCACGGTAACGGCCAACATCGACGCGAATATTCGTAAAATGCGCCGTGCCGGTGCCGACCGTGTCGTTAGCCCACTGCATATCGCTGCGCAGTTTGTGTTGCTCTCCACGACACGACCGTCGGTGAGCGCCTTTTTCCGCTACGTGCTTTACAACCACCAGGTCCAGCTTGAGACGACCGAGCTGTACATGCAGGATGACTCGCCGTGGATCGGTAGCACAATCGGCGATCTGCGGCTCGACCGGTTGTTCCGCGCGGGCGTTATTGGGGTGCGCAAAGCCACGGGCGAATTCGTCTACGCGCCACCGCGCGACTACGAAATCGGCAGACACGAGGTGCTCATCATCGTCACGCCGATGGTCCATTCCGACGAACTTCGCCTCACCGCTCATGGGAGCCAGAGCAAGCGACCGAATACGCTGCGCAACACCAGCGTTATGGAAACGACCCTGCGCGAGAATCCGTTCGATAAACGTGTACGTAACAAGGCTGTCGGCGATTAGGATTAGGCGATGACGCACCCACTTGTGCAGCAATTGCGCTTTACACGCAGTAAATTCGCTGAGGGGATGGACGGTGTTGGCGCCGAGGAGGCGCAACGAACCTTCGGTCAGATAAACTGCCTCAGTTGGATTGTCGGGCATCTTGCGGTGCATGAGGTCCGCGTGTGGGTTGAAATTGCCCAGGGAAAGCCAGTCATCGCGCCGGAGGTGCTCGTCTGCGAGGGCGGGCAACCCGCTTCGACGCCAGACTTCGAGCGCATGCGTAGCGGCTGGGAGCATATCACATCGGAGGCCGACATTTTCCTCGAAACCCTTACCCAGGCGGATATGCACCGTCACTTCGTGTGGCACGGCAAGCAGGAGCGCGAGAACATCGGTACCATGCTCCAGCGGAATATCTATCACTATTGGTATCACCTCGGCGAAATGCAGGCGATTCGACAGCTACTCGGTCATCAGGGGTTGCCGAACTATGTCGGGCGCATCCCCGAAGACTCAACCTACACCCCGGAGGGCTAACTGAGGCCCGCCTTACGCCGCTCCTGTTGATACTGCTGTGGTGTGTCGACATCGCGTAGGACGCTGTCGTTCTCGACGACGACGTAAGCAATTTCGTCGGCGTGTGCGTTGATGACATCGCGTGGGGCACCGTTATGCGGTAAGTCCAGGAGTTCGTTCCAGTATGCCCGATCGATGAGAATGGGGTGGCCACGTCGCATCTCGTAGCTTGGCGCAACGATGCGCCCCTCACCGCGTGCATACGCGCCACGTACCAACCCCACGGTTCGTGGCTGAATCCGGGGTTGGTCTCCTAACACGACCATCGCAGCCGCGATGTGTGCTGGCAAAGCCTTAATCCCCGTTTGCAACGATGACAGCATTTCGCCCGTTTTGAAGAGCTTGTTGTACACCACTTGCACATCGTATGGCTTGAGCCTGCGTTTAACATCTTCGGCCCGGTTGCCAGTAACGACGCAGATGTGGTCCACCCGCGCGAGGATCAACTGCTGCACGATGTGCTCGATGATGGTGCGACCCTCTGCCCAGGGTAATAGCACTTTGCTTTTTCCCATCCGTGTGGACATCCCACCCGCAAGCACAATCGCTGCGATAGGCCGCTGCACCTCGTGTATCGGGTCTTCGCTGCGGGCAGCGCCGATAGCAACACCGTTCAAGCGTGGGCTGCGCAGCATCAGCTGGGCGATGTAACGAGCGCGCCCGCGCATGTAACCCTCGGCGGGGGTTTGGTTTAAAAAGGCGATAACACGCGCCTTCGGTGGAATGCCGCGTAGCCCGAGTGTTTCGTCGCGGAGCACCTGTGCCACCCACGGCGACCGAACCCGATTGCCCTCACCGAAGCCGTAGCGTGCGTTGATTGCGTCCGGGTTGTACACGTGCTCGCCATCGAGAGGTTGCCCGAGCACCGAGAGCGACGCGATCGGCACCACGAGCGAGGTTTCATCGGGGATGACCGGTTCGTGATCGTAAGGGGCCTTGAGTGGCAATCCGCGTGCACCATCGGCCTCGATGAGCAGCACATCGCTCGTGACCGTATCCAGCAATTCGGTCACTTTTTCGGGCGGTGGACCGTGGACCTTCTCACCACGGATGAACGCGTACAAAAACACGAAACCGTAGCTTTCCAGCGCGCTATTGATTTCATCGGGCGAGGCGTCGACGGGCAGTGCGAACGGCATCAGGTCAAGCTGGTCGCGCCCGATGCGCGTAGTCGTTGTCGCGAGGACGCGCCAGCCTGCTTCGGCCAGTTCGTAACCGCTACCGACAAGCGTCGACGTTTTACCGCCCGCGCCGATGAATGCCACGACATCGCCACGCGTAATTCGAAAAGCCTGCCGAAAGTTCATGCGCTTTGCCGAAGGTGCTCGCGAACTTGTGCCGATGCAAGAACTGCCTCGACGACCCCACCCCCAACAGCCAAGGCTTTATCGCTGATTTTGAAGCTGCTGGTTGGGTCGTTGCGTGGGTCCAAATCGCCGATTTTCATGTTTGTTGTTACCTGTACACTCTCGTGGATGAGGCCACGAAGCACGCCGTCGAAACCTGCGACTACAGAATGTCCGCCGACTTCGGCAATTATTGTGCCTTCACTGATGGAGTCGCCGATAGCCGCGAACGGGCGCACGGTGCCAGCGACTGGAGCGCGCAACACGCGCGTATTTGTTTTGCCGATCATCTTGCCTGGTACGCCCGTATCGGGTTCAGCGGTACCCTCGTAAATGACCCGGCCAAGGTCGTGTCCGCGATTCGTCTCGATGACCGCGTGACAGTCGACACCAGCAGTGTAACCTGGCCCCAACGCCACGACGAATGGCGCGTCTTCACGACGAATGCCTATGTTCCGTTTTCCCATCCGCGCGTCGACGACCACAACGGGGCGCAGCGCCATGGTCGATTCACCTGCGGCATCGACGATCACGGGAATCACGTTATTGCTCGTCGTGTCCCATATTGCATTGGGCGAGTTAACCCGTTGCGCGGTTACGCCTTCGATTGTGACACGGCCGCTATATACTGCCTCGCCGAAGCTCACGGCACGGCGCACAAAAAGCGGGCGTGGCAGTTCCGTCACATATACGGGGAACCCCGCGCGGTGCAGTCGATAAATAGCACCGCTGGCGAGGTCGCCGCCGCCGAGGACCGCAACGAGTGTGTTGCTAAAGAATGCCAATGCCGTGCTCCCGCAGCGCTTTCATCACGCGGTCCGGCGTAAAGGGAACCTCGTACAGCCACACGCCAGTTGCGTTGTGGACGGCAGCAGCGATGGCCGGTGCAAGTGGGATCATCGGCATTTCTGCCATCCCACGCGCACCCCACGGGCCGATTGGATCGGCATACTCCAGAATGACCGATTTCACCTCGGTGGGCATGTCGAGCACGGTGGGGATGAGGTACGTCGACAGGAACGGATTCTTAATGCGACCCTGCTCGCTGATGAGGTGCTCCATCACGCTGTAGCCGAGGGCCTGCGCGACGGCGCCTTCCACCTGCCCCTCTACAAGCTGTGGGTTTACCGCGCGGCCCACATCACTCGTAGAAACCACACGCGTTACGTGAATTTGCCCGGTCTCGATATCCACCTCGACCTCAGTGACCTGGGCTACATAACCATACGCGAAGTTCGGTTCGCTGCGCCCGGTTTGCGGGTCGTAGGGTGTGGTCTTCGGTGGACGATATTGAAACGTCGCGATGGCCGGGCGTTCCTCATCAGCCCATTTTTCAAGCGCCTGCTCACCTGCGCCCTTGATGGCGTTACCAGCCATAAACGTAAGTCGAGAGGCCGACGCGCTACCGGAGGTCTTCGTCTCAGCGGTATCCGCCGTGATGAGTGTCACTTTTTCGAACGGCACACCGGTTACTTCTGCGGCCATTTGTACCATCACGGTGTGTGTGCCCTGGCCGACGTCGGCACCAGCGTGGCGAAGCACGACACGCTCGATCTCTGCATCGCCGTGTATTTCGACTGTCGCCCAGCTCTGCTCGGGGAAGCCAAAGCTGAAGCCGACGTTTTTGTATGCGGCAGCCATCCCAACCCCACGCCGAATATGTGGGCGAGCCGGGTCCTGTTGCAGCTTGGGGCGGCCCCAGGTGCTATTTTGCTGCCAGTGACCGCTCTCGCGCCCCGTCGCGTCGAGGACCTGAGGCATCGTCACGCCAGCCGGGAGGGGCGTCCCCACAGAGGTGATGCTCCCCTCGTGAACGCTGTTGCGCACCCGCAGTTCGAGCGGGTCTATACCGAGGGCTTCAGCGAGTTTGTTCATTTGCCCCTCGGCGGCAAAGGCCCCTTGAGGCGCGCCGAAACCTCGAAATGCGCCGCAAGGGATGTTATTCGTATACACGCCGTAGGTGTCGACCTTGACGTTGGGGATGATGTATGGGCCAGTCGCCATGAGGTTGGCGTTGCCCATCACCTTGTTGGACGTGTAGTTGTACGCGCCAGCGTCACCGATGACGGTGGCTTCGGCGGCAACAAGTTTGCCGTCGTGCGTTGCACCCCACTTGGCCCGTACTGTAATTGGATGCCGTTTGTGGTGATATAGGATGCTCTCTTCGCGTGTCCACTGCGTTTTGACAGGACGACCGACCTTTTGTGCGGCTAGCGCCAGCACAATCTGCACAGACATATCCTCGCGCCCGCCAAATGCGCCGCCGATGGCCGGGTAAATTACGCGGACCTGTTCTTCTTCGAGGCCCAGCGCATGGGCAATTTGCTCTTGATCTTCGTGCGCCCATTGCCCGGCAACCACCACCGTTACACGGCCTTCGTCATCGATGTAGCCCAGGCCCGCCTCCGGTTGCAGGTAGGCATGTTCCTGGTAGCCGGTGACGTATTCCCCCTGGACGATAACTTCGGCGGCATCCCACATGCTGTCATCGGTGGTGCCGTAGCGAATGCGATAGTGGCATAGGATGTTGTTGGGGGTGTCAGCATGAAGCAGGGGCATTCCGTCCTGCATAGCCTCGACGGGGTCGAAGACCGGGTCGAGGTCTTCGTACTCCACGACGATAGCCTTTGCCGCCGCTGCTGCCTGGGCCTCGGTTTCGGCAACCACAACTGCGACGTTATCCATATAGCAGCGGACGACATCCCCGCCTGCTTTGTTGCTGCCAGGGCCACACAACACCGGTTGATCCTGAAGCACGAGGCCGTACTCGTTATTGGGCACATCCTTGGCGGTGAGTACAGCCACCACACCCGGCATATCGAGGGCCGGTTGCGGGTCGATAGAAACCACACGCGCATGGGCGCGGTCGCTGTACCGTATTTTGAGCCATAATTGGCCGTCCAGGTCGATATCACCCGGGTATGGGGTTTCACCCGTAACTTTGCCCACAGCATCGATTTTTCGCACCGTTTTGCCGATAGCAACAGTTCCGTTTTTGGGCACGGTCGCTCCTCCAACAACAAACATCATCGAATTATCATAGCGCACCCAGTGGTACATGGCCTATGGCATCTCTACACAAAGCCGATTGGTCACTTTTGGGCCAGGCGATGCGCCTCTTGCTTCAGAATGCGTCGCAAAATTGCGACCGCCGTCGCATACGTCGATTCGACCCCGGCATAGCTCAGGTTCGTTGCACCAAGGTTATGACCCTTGCTCATGGGGGTATCGCTGGCGTAGTGCAAAAAGCCGATGTCGAAGGGCACAGCATACAGGTTCACGACTTCGTTCTGTGGGTGGCGCTTAGGCCTGAAGGCTTCGTACACAGCCGACAGATACGGCCCGCCCTCCATTTCGATGTCCGTGTACCCTTCATGGTAGAACACGCTCATATAACGCGGGTTCTGCAAGAATGTGCCCGGCGCACTAATCGCCTTTTGATTATCGAGCACAGTGCCGAATGTGAGGTAGGGTGCAACATCGACGGCACCGAAGCACGTATTGAACAGGTACGTGTTCTGACTGTGCTCGTCGTGAATAACGTTTGGGATCATCACGTCGTTCACGCGCCCATTGAGCGTCGCCGCTTTGCCCATTACATATACGCCGAGCAACCGTCCGGCGCGCTCCGTTACACGGCTGAGCAACTCATATGCGGCCATGCCGAGCGGATAGTCGATGTTGAGAATAATCGCGTCGCTTCGCTGGAACACGCTGCAATCGATGTCGTTTTCTATGAGGCGTGGGTCGAGCCACGCCTCACGCACCTGCCGCAACTCGATGACCTGCGCCTCGACATCGAAGCCGTGGCGGCTAGGCACACGACCGATACCCGTCGCCTCTTCATCGTCGCGTAACGCGGTTTGGACGCTTTCGTCGGCGTCCCTTAAATATTTTTTTAGCACGTAATACAGGAAGTTGTTCAGGTTGGTGCGCCCAGCGCTGTTCGTTATCGCCTCGTACTCTTTCAGCAAATCGTGATGTTGTTTCGCCTGCATGTACTCCACCAGAGCATCTTGATGTCGCAGTGCGAATCCCGTCAACATATTGGGGATGGCTTGCGTGTTGCTGGAAACGAAGTACACCGGGCGTTGTTCCAGGTCGACCCATTCGTTGGCCCGCTGTTGAATTTCGCGCCACCAGAACGCAGTCGCTCGGCGATAGTCGGAGAGGGAGCCGGAAATCAGGCGTAGGCCGAGGTTCTTACGCGCTGCTGCAATTTTGCTCAAACTGGGCACAAAGCCATGTCCCCAGGCGCCGACAAGTCGCTCGACGGCGTCAGTGTCGATCCCCATAACCCCGGCCAGCAGGTCAATCTCTTCAGCGTTGGGCAGTTCGGAAGAGGTGCCATTTTGCGAGAGGAACAGGCGCGCGACCTCCTTTTGTAGCAGGTTGTGTAGCTTGTTCCACTCGATTTGATAAGCTGTGAGAATCGGCACCAGGTCGTCGATGTCTGAGCGGCTTGCGATATACACGGCCAGCGTTGTCTGGCCGTCGTAGTGCCAACGTCGACGTCGCGCGGGGGCCTCTACCTGGTCCCACTCAGGGACATTCCCGTAACCGCCATCCAGAAAGTTCGCATCAACTTGCCCAACTACTACATGGTCGATCTCCGTCATACACGGTGGCAGGCGCAGCGAGCTGTACGCCAATGCCGAAATGTCGGGCTGAGGCTCGCGGGCGTGAATATGCAAAGACGACTCCATCGCCATGTGGCTTTCCACAAGCGTTTCGATGTCGATGGTTTGGGTCGAGCGTAGCAGCGAGTAGTACGTGCGCATGTACAACTCGATCTCCTCGCTGCCGGTCTTCGGAACAGTGCGGTCCATAAGGGGTGATGGCTACCTGTTTTCGTTGTCGCGCTTCATCTGCGCCTTGAGCTTGCGCCGCCGCTTCTTCATGGCTTCCTTGTCCTTTAGCATCTGTTTCTTATCCTTCACAAGGTCGCCCGTCTTGACGCGATACTTCGGTTTGGGTATCGCAAAGGCAACAAGTGTCGCGGAGATAGATCCCAGGATCAAGAAGATCATGAAAGTAAACACGATGCGCATTACATCGGGTTCCAGTTCGTCGCCGCTAAAGCCGTCGAGGTTCGCGGCAGCGTAGCGAATGAGGCCCTCGCGCGGTCCATCTGGCGTGCTTGCTACACCGGGAGGGTCTCCGGCGGCGTACCACGAAATGAAACCGAGCGCGACTGCCATCACCAAACCGATCGCGGGCAGGAACGCCCGAAATGGACTCTTGTTCTGATCCGCCGCCTGCTTAATCGTCATTGTGTATCTCCTATTGCTTTCGCCTGTTGACGATGAACGATGTGCCCGGCCTCATGGAAGGCACGGACAATCTTATAATACCCCGTACAACGACATAGGTTACCACTAATGCTCTGTTCGATTTGCGCTTGCGTCGGGTTTGGGTATTCCTCCAACAATTTGGCCCCGGCCATCAAAAAACCGGGGGTGCAGTACCCACATTGCACCGCACCATGTTCCACAAACGTCTCTTGTATCGGGTGGAGCTGGCCGTCATCATCAGCGAGGCCCTCCACCGTGGCGATGTCGGCACCGTGAGCGCGTGGGGCAGGGACCATGCAACTCATTACAGCAGCACCATCGAGAAAAACCGTACAGGCCCCACACTCGCCTTCGGAACAGCCGACTTTTGTTCCCGACAGCCCCAGGTCATCTCGCAGAAAGTTCAGCAGCGATTTGTCCTGGCCTGTCCTCGCTGTGCGTGGCTGACCGTTGACAGTAACCTCGATGGGGGTTTCGTGAGTATGTTCGCCCGCCTCCACCATACCATCGGCTACCCGTCCCTCATGGGGTCCCCATAGCATTGCCGGGTTCGGCCACCAACTCGCGGACTGTTCGTTCGCAGCGAGGGTGCGGAGGGTGCGTGCGACCAACACCCGAATCATCTCTGT
Organism: uncultured Anaerolineaceae bacterium; assembly: GCA_964434365.1. Lineage (GTDB taxonomy): Bacteria > Chloroflexota > Anaerolineae > Aggregatilineales > Phototrophicaceae > CAYSVE01. The sequence continues at coordinate 10,158 of CAYSVE010000107.1, forward strand.
ACGATATTCGGCGGTGCTGCGTACGTCATTGATGGGCGTGGGCGTAGCTGCGGCCAAGCGGGCGGCCTCCGCGATTGCCTCAGGTGATAGTGGCCGGCCAATAAGAGCATGCTCTGCCACCGGTACACGGATAATCGTAGGGGCAACGCTACCCAGGGCAATCGCCGCGTGCGAAATGGTTTCACCCGCAAAGCCGAGTACAACAGCCACATTGATGACCGAAATCGCCTGTGCGCGGCGCAAGCCCAACTTGTAGAACATACCGCGCTCGTTTTCGCCTAGCGCATCGAATTGAATCGAGGTGAGCATTTCATTCGGGCGCATGACGGTTTTGCGCAGCCCTGTGTAAAACTGTGATAAAGCAACAGTGCGTTCACCGTCTACCGATGCCAGCGTAACCTCGGCGTCGAGTGCTATCAGCGGGGAAATCGTATCGTTGGCCGGTGATGCCGTGATCAGATTCCCGGCGATGGTCGCCCGGTTGCGGATTTGCGGCGCGCCAACCTCCCAACAAGCCTGCGCCAGTGGCAATGCGTGCTCAACCGTGATCGGGTCGCCACAGACGTGGTTGTGCGTCACCAACGGCCCAAGGCGGATGCTATCGCCACGTTGGGTAATGTCGTCGAGGCCGGGCACCCGGGTAATGTCGATGAGTGCGTCGACATCGGGGCGTGCACCGCGTTCGAGTTCGATCATCAGATCAGTGCCACCAGCGACGATGCGCGCACGCTCGCGATGCTCCGCAAGAAGTTGTAGCGCTTCGGCGAGGGTTGTCACCGTGTAGTAGTTATCCCACATCGGGTTAGGTCTCCCAATTTAATCCAATCGAGAAAAAAGCGAGTGTGTGCCCGGCTAGTAGTGCTCCGGTTCAACATCGATCACCGTAACCGGGTTGATATTCATGATATACGTGTCGAGATACTTTGTTTCCGTCGTATTGCGGCGGTCCCAGGTATGCACATGGCCGTGTAACATGTATCTCGGGCGATACCACTCCATGAAGCGCAGCAACGCCTTAAAGCCGTGATGTGGCAAGTCATCGGCGTCATGAATACCCTTCGGTGGAGAGTGGGTGACGAGGATGTCTACGGCATGAGGACTCCCATTGCGCCACTTACGAAAACTCAGATGTGGCCACGCCCCCCACACCATCTGCGCCATTTGACGGTCGGTGTATTGGATCGGTGCTTTGTTGTACCGAATACTTCCCTCAAGGCCATAAAACGTGAGTCCCCGATAGTGTATATAGCGCTGATGCAAGTCCTCACCACCGGGCGGCTCGTGTATGTAACGCTCATCGTGGTTACCTCGCACATAGAACAACGGCACGTTGAGCACCGATGTTATGAATTCCAGGTAGACCGAGGGTAAGTCGCCACAGCTTACAATCAACTCGATGTCGCTGTATCGACGCCGTAAGTTAGCCGCGCTTTCCATCTGCGGCATCACGGTATCGCTCACACAAAGTATCTTCACAAGAAAATCCTGTTTAAGTCCGGTAGGCTAGGCCTCTTCGACTTTGCCCATCCAACGCATCGGTTCACCCGTCCCGCCGCGTCGCTCCATGATGATTTCCGCCAGAATGCTGACCGCGATTTCTTTGGGCGTTTCGGCTTCGATTTCCAGGCCGATGGGTGCGTGTACGCGCGCAAGCACCTCCTCGCCGATGCCGTGCTCTTCTCGAAGTTTTTTCACAGTGAGTGCCCATCGGCGGCGACTGCCGATGAGGCCAAT
>CAYSVE010000108.1:0-10694 GCA_964434365.1 uncultured Anaerolineaceae bacterium
CGGGGGCTGGGGTGGCCCCATCGGCAGGCAAAAGGAAGCTCGACGCAGAAACGTCGACCATCGCTGGTGGGCGCTCCTCACCGGTGCCCTCATCGCTGGTAGCAGTCGTCTGATCGTTGGTCGCATCGCCACTGGCGAAAACCGGCCGCCCACCCAACCCGAAGCCGTCCGCCGACCTTTCGCGCGGGATGCTGACATCATCGCGCAGCCCACCGATACCCGTTGCCGGGCGGTCGTCGCCGGTATCGCAGTCGTCGCCCCGGTTGCGGCTGGTAAGGCGACACTCCACACGCGGGATGTAGCCGGTGTCGCAATCGTCCGGCGGATTATCGGAGCGGCACGTTTGGATGCGCTCGGTCACCTGGGCGATGACCTCACGATCTGGCGGGTCTACATCGTAGTTCATGAAGTCGCCGCGCAGGCGCTCGAACGATCCGAAGCGCGACACATCGCGCTCGGTGATGGGTTCGGCCTCGTCCCACGCCCCCACCACGCGCCCGTCGCGCTGCACGGCACGTGTGTTAAGGCCCCGCGTCAGGCGTTGACCACCCTCTAGAATCGCAAAACCATCGATCACGCTCATCCACAGTTCATCCTCGGCGGTCTGCTCGAAGACGACCGTGGAGCCGATGATCACATCGGTGCCGTTGATGCTGAGCGGAATTTGCGTATTCTGTGGTCCCTGCACGATGAGGCTGTTCGGCGCTTCGCTGCACCCGGCATCGCCCACACCGGCCTCGAAGGTAAAAGCCTGCATCGGCGCAAAGCCATCGACGGCGGGCAGTTCCTTCGGCGGGCTATCGATGGCATCGATGGGCACCCAGCGCGCGGCCTCGTCGTAGACGACGCGCAACCACATGTTATCGCTGCTGGCCCCATCGGCAGGGAGGGTCGTGCCTGCGCCGACGGTTGCGGCGGGGTCGAGTTGGTCATCGGGCAAGGCATAAAGCGAAGCGGGCGTCCGTGTAACCACATCGATTGGCTCGGCAGGTTCTATGACTTCATCGGCCTCGACGGCGTTACTCACCGTCACATCGCCTACCAGCACAAACAGCAGGCTTTGGCCAGGGAGTGTGTTTGGCAAGTTGGCCTGCAAGCGCATCATCGTCACCCCGAAATCGCCCGACTCTGGGTCGGCAGCGACGCCGCTGATGCTCTGCAACAGGGCCACGCCGACGGTATCGGCAGGTGCCTCGAATTCGGCGGCCTCGTTATCGAACAGTGTCGCCGTCACATTCCGCGAGCCATAGCAGGCCTCGTTGCGGTCCAGGCTATCGCAGTTATCGTTGGCGGTTTCCAGCGCCGTTTCGACGAGCGCGGGGCAATCTTGGGCGTGCAGCAAGCTCATGCCACCGACTAATAATGCGATGAGAATGGTTGTTATGCGGTAAAGCATCGCCGGGGGCCTCCACGTTTTAGCAACATTACGCACAGCGTAGCATAGGAAACGCCCGAAAATTCCTTTGAAAATGTAAACTGTGTGTAACAGATACGTCGGCGAGTTCGTCGCTTACGGTTGCCGCTACTCCGAAGATTCGAGTTGCATCGGTTGCACTCTAGCGCAACCCTGTAGCGATTTATTGATGCTCGCTGATTTCGATGGACTCGGCGGTTTGCAGTACCGTCCCCTCCAGCTCGGATAACTCATCGAGCGCGCCGACCCCAGCAACGACGAGTGCAAACTCGCCATCGTAATCGATAAGCACCGCGGCGATCGAAAGATTGGCGATACCCCCGGCCATCTCCGATGTCTCCGACCCCTCTTCGATGGTTGTGGTGAGCACAAGCGCCTCGCGGGAATTAAATGTGGCCGAGCGGATTTCGCTCTCGGGGAGGAACTCACGCGAAAGCGGCTCGATCATTTCCAATGGCAACGGCCCACCGAGTTCGGCCCACTCCTCGACCAAGACTGCCACGACCGCCTCGCCGGGTTGGAACCCTTCCCAATCCGCGAGGTCATTGGTGTCGATGTCGGCAAATGTTGTGACGAGATCGCTATCGGACACGAACACACGAAACCCCGGCACATCGAAGGAATCCACGGGCAGGTTTCGGGTGAGGTCCACCCAACCATCCGGCGTATCGACGAAGATGTCGACTAGAATCTGCTCATCATCGCCGGGGCGCATTTGCGGCGTGACCGTGGGCGCTGATGTCGCATCCCCCGACCCGACCTGTGGTGTGACCGTGGGCGTTGTTGGCTGGCCGGTCGGTTCCACCGGTACCTGCGCCAACACAGAAAGTACCAACAGTAGCGCTACACCTGCATTCAACACAGCCTATCCTCCGCATCAATTTTGTGGCACGCCCCTGTACAATAGCGTGAATCGCGTGTTGGGCGACGGCATCGCAGGGTGGGCGTATACTAATCGTCGAGCACGTCGACGCTGAACGAATCGACGAAGAACTCCGCCGCCTCATCGATGACGGGCGCGGCCACCACATATATCCCCACGGTGCCACTGCCATAGCTGCTATCGACTGTTTGGATGAGGTTATCGTCGTTGAAAGCGACGGTGAAGGTATCGCCCTCCATCGTGACGGTGAGCGTGTTGGTGTCGCGCGTTTGGTCGATTACCAGTCGTCCGAAATCCCCCGGTACGGGCGGCATAATCGATGACCACACGGCGAAGTCCTGCTCCCACACCGCATAATGGCCGTCGTTGTACACCTCGAACAAATACGAGTCGCCGCGATCCATCCGAAACATGATGCCATAGCTACGAATATCGTCCATGGAGCCATCGACGTTGCGTACCGTCATGCTTACGGTGGCGTCGGTGTAGGTGGCTGCGTCGGCGAGGGTGATGAATACGGTTTGGTTGGGATGTGGAATCGACACGCGGTAGAGGCCATCCAGCGTCACGGAGGCTTTGTAGTCGCTGGCCCCGACGGGCCAATTCAACGGCGCAGCGGGGTCTCGGTCGAAGGTGCTCACGAAGCTCTCGCCGGGTTGCGGTGCGAGCGTCCCTGCATATTGCAGCGAGGTCGCCATTTCGATAACGTGCGTTTCAAGGATGTCGGCTTCCTTCGGAGAGCCGTACCCGTACACCACCGCCATGTGCGATTGATCCAATATCATCGGGAGCCAAACGACGCTCTGCTGCGTGGCAAAGGCCGAATCGGCGGTACTGAGCAACCGTCCGACACGCCCCCCCGGGAAGATGACACGATTTTGGCCGTCAGGGAACTGCTCGAAGAATTGGTTCGTGAAGTGCTCGAAGTCGTTTTCGCCACGCAGGATGATGAACATACCGATGGCAATTTGGCCAGACTCCAGCACACCCGCAAAGTCGAAGGGCAGCAAGTTTTTGTTGGTCGTGAACCAGGTTTCGTAGGATTGCGTGCAATTGCACCGTGAGCCGTCGACGTGCCAGCCCACCGGATACTCGATCGTGAACAGCCCATCGTCCGATGTGAACGTCTCGAACCCGGTTTGGGCGTAGGCAAACGCCGCACCGAATATCAACACGATCATCGAAATAACCAGCTTGCGCATATACACCTCTTGGATTTATGTGTGTTTACACCAACTGTAATACGAGGTGGCATGCTGGGCAACTGTGCGGGCGGTCAGCATCGGTAACCCAGTTCACATGACGTTTTTGGCGTGCGTGTTATACTCCGCACAGTTGCAAGCCAACGTACCAACAGGAGTCCCTTAACCGTGGCAACCCCAACAGTCGACAACCTACAAGAACTCGCTATCAACACCATTCGCACGCTCTCCATCGATGCGGTGCAGAAGGCCAACAGCGGCCACCCCGGCCTGCCGATGGGCGCAGCGCCGATGGCCTACACGCTTTTCCAGCAGAAGATGCAGTACTACCCGCAATACCCGGCGTGGGCCAACCGCGACCGCTTTATCCTCAGCGCCGGGCACGGTTCGATGCTCATCTACAGCATGTTGCACCTCACCGGCTACGACCTGCCGCTAGACGAACTGAAGCGCTTTCGGCAGTGGGGTAGCAAAACCCCCGGCCACCCCGAGTACGGCCATGCGCCGGGCATCGAGACGACCACCGGCCCGCTCGGCCAGGGGATTTCGACGGCGGTGGGGATGGCCCTGGGCGAAGCTTACCTTGCGAGCTACTTCAACACCGATGCCCACGCCGTGGTGGACCACTACACCTACGTCATCGCCTCCGATGGCGACTTTATGGAAGGCGTCGCCCAGGAAGCGTGCGCGCTGGCCGGTCACTGGGGGTTGGGCAAGCTGGTCGTGCTGTACGATAGCAACGACGTCACGCTCGACGGTGAGGCCAGCATGACCTTCACCGAGGACATCCCCGGGCGCTTGACGGCGCAGGGCTGGCACATCCTCAGCGTGGAAGATGGCAACGACGTGGCGGCCATCGGCCAGGCCGTAGAAGACGCCAAAGCCGTGACCGACAAGCCCACCTGCATCGTCGTGAAGACGATCATCGGCTACGGTAGCCCGAACAAACAGGGCACCAGCAAGGCGCACGGGTCGCCGCTTGGCCCCGATGAGGTGAAGGCCAGCAAGGAAAACCTCGGTTGGCCGTCCGTCGAGGATTTCTACATCCCCGGCGAGGCGCTGGAGCACTTCCGCGAGGCGATCACACGTGGGCAGGCACAAGAGGCCGAGTGGAACACGTTGTTCGAGGCGTGGAAGGCCGCCAACCCGGACAAGGCTGCCGTGTGGGATTACGCATTCGAGGGCACGCTGCCCGAGGGTTGGGACGCCGACCTGCCGAGCTACGGCCCCGATAAAGACGTGGCCACGCGCAACGCCAGCGGCGAAGCGCTCAACGCTATCGCCAAGCACCTGCCGACGATGATCGGCGGCGATGCCGACCTGGCCGGCTCCACGAAGACGCTCATCAAGGGCGAGGCGAACACCGGCCCCGGCAACATCGCCGCGCGGAACGTGCGCTTCGGTGTGCGCGAACACGGCATGGGCGCCGTCGTGAATGGCCTGGCGCTCCATGGTGGTATCATCCGCCCCTACAGCGCGACGTTCCACGTCTTTAGTGATTACATGCGCCCGGCGGTTCGCCTCGGCGCGCTGATGAACGTTCCCACGGCGTACGTCTTCACGCACGACAGCATCGGCCTCGGCGAGGACGGCCCCACCCACCAGCCCATCGAACACACGATGTCGCTGAGGCTCATCCCGAACCTGTACGTGTTCCGCCCGGCGGATGCCAACGAGACCGCGCATGCGTGGCGTACCACGATGATGCTCGACGGCCCGGCGGTGTTGATCTTCACTCGCCAGAATTTGCCCGCGCTACAAGGCGACCACGTCGCCGAAGGCGTCGCCCACGGCGGCTACACCCTCGCCGACTGCGACGGCGTGCCGCAGGTGATCCTCGTCAGCAGCGGCAGTGAGGTTCACATCGCCCACGAGGCGTACAAGTCCCTTATGGACGAGGGCATCGCGACGCGCCTCGTATCGATCCCGTGCTGGGAATTATTCGAAGAGCAGGACGACACCTACAAGGAGAGCGTGCTGCCGAGCGAGGTCACCGCGCGTGTGAGCATCGAGGCGGGCACGCCCATCGGCTGGCAGAAGTTCGTCGGCACACGCGGCGTCGCCATCGGCATCACGACGTTCGGTGCGAGTGCCCCGTACAAGAAGATTTACGAGGAGTATGGCCTTACCGCTGGGGCGGTCATCTCGGCGGCGAAGGGGCTGCTGTAGGTAAGGCGTTTGGTCGTTGTGGTTATTCGGCCATTCCAACCCCTCCCCGTAAACGGAGAGGGGACTTTCTACGGCTCTTGAGGTGTCAGGAAATCCTTCTACCCCGAACTCAGTGTGTATTAACTGCGGTTTGCTTGAGGGAAGAGGTATGCGATTCAATGCCCACACGTCCCACAACAAATCCACCGATACGTGTTAGATACTTATTCATCCGAAACACAATCGGTGGGAACTATATATCTACACACACAGGGGTTAAGTCCTCTCTCCGTAAACGGAGAGAGGATTTAGCAGAGGGGTCGGAATCCACGATGACAGACGACATTCACTGGGAAGATCGCCCTGAGAAAAACGGGCCATGGCTGGTTCATTCGCGATTGTGGGCCAAGTTGAAACCCCTCGCCCGCCAAATGCGACACGACGATACCAAAGCTGAGGCATACCTCTGGGAGTTCCTACGCGCGAAGCGTCTGAACAGCCTCAAATTTCGAAGACAGCACAGCGTCGGTCAGTTCATCGTGGATTTTTACTGCCCTCGTTCAAAGCTCGTCGTCGAAGTCGACGGTGAAATCCATGAACAACAAATCGAACGCGACGCGGCACGTACCGTGTATCTGCAAGCAAGGGGCCTGCGCGTGCTACGGTTCAGCAACGCACAGGTTTTCGATGAGACGGAACGCGTACTGACGGAAATCTACGAGGCTGCAACGGATAATCCTACATCGGAATCGCCGAGTCTTTAACCATTACGGTAAGCCACGTTTTAACCCCTCTCCTAAATCCTCTCCCCGTAAACGGAGAGAGGACTTTCGTTGCGAGCAAACGCGTAGCATTTGGGTTTTCAGGCTAGTTCTTATGCCCACCCTGCCGTATACTACCCGCTGGCCTGGAGGTTGCAGGCCGTTTTGCTTGTGTAGTACCCGTTATCAGCCAAGAGCCAGGAGCAAACATGGCATCGTATCACGGGCCGAAGGCCAAAAAGCAGCGCCGTTTTGGGGAAGTGCTGATCCCACGCGCGAAGTACCAGAAGATTATCGGCAAACGGGCTTACCCGCCGGGTGAGCATGGCAAGGAAAAGACCTTCCGTAGCGGTCGCCGTAGCGACTACGCCAACCAGCTCGACGAAAAGCAGAAGTTGGCGTTCATCTTCAACATCCGCGAGAAGCAGCTTCGCCGCTACTTCCTTGAGGCCAAGAACGAGGCTGGCCCGACGGGTGAGAACCTGCTCGTTATTTTGGAGCGCCGCCTGGATAACATGGTGTACCGCGCGGGCTTCGCGCCGACCATCTGGGCGGCCCGGCAGTTCGTGGGGCACGGCCACATTCAGGTAAACGGCAAGCGGTTGGACCTGGCCTCGTACATGGTCATCCCCGGCGACACCATCAGCGTGCGCCCGAAGATGCAGAAGAACGTCCACATCCAGGAATCGATGGAGAGCGGTGGCAGCGTCCCGCCGTACATCTTGCTGGAGAAGGACAAGTTCGCGGCCACCCTCACGCGGATGCCGGAACGCTCGGAAATCCCGGTGCCCATCGAAGAGCAGCTCGTCGTCGAGTTCTACGCGCGCCTGGTTTAAACTTCACCGGCCTGCACATCGAAACAGAAAGCGCCCCATGTTCGGGGCGTTTTTGCTTCTAGTCCACGAACAGCGTGGTGATGTACGTGAAATCGCCACTCGGCGTGCCATCGGGCAGCGACACCGGCAGCGAAGCCGGTGCCCCCGGTTGATACACACTCAGCACGAGCGCGTAACTCCCCGGCGGCGTATCGCACGGCACCGTCAGCGTGCGCGCATCGAGCACGAAGGTGCCCGGCACCCACACCGCCGTCGGCAACGCGCTGAGGTCGCTGTTCGCGTCGGCGACCGCACGGCCTTCGGTGTCCTGTAGCGCGAGGAGCAGGCTGTAGTTCGCGGCGGGCCGCTGATCGGCGGACCACCACGTCTCCATGACGACGCGGTCACACGCGCCGACGGTCACGCCGCCGGGTAAATCCCAGGCCTGTAGCGTGATTTCATCGCCGTAGCGGAATAACGTATCGGCGGCCTCTGGAATCGTGCGCGGTTGCGCTTCCGCGCGGTCGAAGACGAACGCGACGGTGTTGTCGGGCGTCAGGGGCTGGTTGAGCAGCAGCAACCCGGCCTCGTCGTCGGCTTCGAGGAACGGTTCGGTGACGTGGTAGGGGTGCCGTGCCACGACGTAATCTGCAAGATCGTAGGGCGAGAGGTAGTGTTCGCCCAGGTAAAAGCCGAGCACCATACAATTCGTGTCCTCGATGACGCACAGGTGCGGGTAGGCCGGGTGGACGTTGCGCCCCGGCTCGCCGATGGCATGCAGAATTTCGCCGTAGTCGCGGGTGTAGACGGCGTTGTTCGTCGCTTCGTTAAGGTGATGCGCGCGCACCAAACTATTCGAAGCCGTGAACAGCCCCAGCCCTGTTATCACCAGTGCGATTTGCGCGATTCGCCAACGGGCCAGCGGCAGAAATATCGCTGTGTAGAAGACCAACGCCCACCCCAGCCCAAACATCATCGTGAACTCGTGGCCGTGCGTGAGGTTGATCATGAAGAAAATCCAGGCGATGCCGTATGCGGCCATGAGGAAGGCCATCACCCGCCGTTCGCCACGTAGGGTAACGATGAACACCGGCACCGCCAGCAGCATCACAACCCGCAGCGCGACCGCCCACGGCGACATCACGCCCTTTTCGGCCTCCGGTTGCAGCGGAATGAACCACTTGCCGAAGCGGTCGAACTGCACCACCGAGAAATCCGGCAGGCGCGCGACGACGCTACGGCGGTTTTCACTCGCGACGTTATCGAGGAACGGCAGGCGACGGCTGGCGCTCTCGACGATGCTCGTATCGGCGACATCGACGCCGCGCCGGTCGGCCTCGACGTTGGTGGTGTACGCGAGGAACGTTAGCACCCACAGTACACTCAACACACATACGATCACGGCATCGGTGCGGGCGGCACGCCAGAGTCGTTGCCACGGCGTACCGGGTTGTCGTAGGCGCGGAATCACCTCGATAAGTGCCCATAACCCCAACAGTGGAAACGTCGAGTAGCCGCGCCCCAACGACACCGCGACAATCGCCGCGAGGTACACCGGCCAGCGCAGGCCATCGGCGCGGTAGCGCAAAATGGCGTACAACACCAGAAAATTGCCAAGCAATGCCGGTTGGTCGAAGTGCGGCATATCCTTGTAATACAGCAGAAAAAAGCCGCTGCACGCGAACAACACTGCCGCCAGCGCAACCAACGGTTGGCCGAACACCCGCCGCAGAATTAAAAACGCGAGGAACATCGTCGCGACGAACTGCACGTTCATCGCCTGGCGAGCCAGGTACACCCGCGTGGCAAGGTCGTCGGTGCTGCGCAGCACGAGGTTCATGCTGGGGCTGAAGACCGGTGCGTAGCGGTCGAAGTACTGGTAGTACAGGCCGCCGCCGCCATCCCGAATTTGCATCGTATGGCCCACGAACCGATTTTCCGGCGTGGCGTGGGTCATAATCGCGAGGGCATGGCTGCCCGACCAGCCGTGGTTGCGCTCGGGGCCGGTGAAGCCCGGGTTATTCGGTTGTAGCCAGAAAACGATTAACGCCGTGAGGGTCAGTAGCGCATACACCGTGGCCCGGCGTGTCGTCCGGGCCATGCGAGGAGGAGTCGATTGGGCCATGCATCGTACCGTTTATTCCAAAGACAAAGCGGCAGATAGAATCGCATATGTGGGCGAGCTTGTCTAGTTGTTTCTCCTGCGCCGGAGGATTGATCGCGAGGCGCTCGTAGGCCTCCAGGAGCGTGTTTGCCAGGGTGAGATGCGGCGTGTTGTACAGATCGCCGAAGGTTTGCACCAGCATCGCGCGGTAGTCCGGTGGGCCAACGAGCACCACCCGGTCGACGCCAGCGATAGAAAACAACTTCTTGGACTCGCTAAGCGCGCGGGCACCCTGCGGCGCGCTCGCGCTGCGCGTTGCGTCGATAATCAAATCGGTTTCGTGGCCGACCATATCCAACATAACGGTAAGCTGGGTGACGGAATCCAGAAAATCTTCGATTGTCCAGTTGCCCTGTAGGGCCATACGGACGACGGTTTTACTAGGGCCATCCCAGGCTAGGCGAATACCCATAACGAAAGCTCCTCAATACAATGCTGCGATGTGACCCAACCTTACCATAAAGTTGGGATGAAAAAGGAAGAAAAAACAAAATTGATACAAATTTTTCCTAAACCATCAATGAATATAGAAAAGCGTAAAGAAATGTTACGAGATAGCCGAGACTTCGCGGATAGTCTACAAGGGAAAAACCGCATACCCTATGGGACGAAAATACTAGTCACAGGGTTGTTATGTGATCATAGGGGAAGCGGTGGTAGAGCGTGGGTTTTTCCGGCGTCTAACCGGCAGATGAAGCCTCCCCCCCCAACACGCGCCGAAGTTCGTTCGGCGAGGGGGCGTAGTTACCGACCTTGCGCACGACGAGGCCACTCGCGGCATTGGCCATCGCGACCGCCTCGGCAAGCGACCCGCCCGACGCCAACGCGAGTGTCGTCACCGCGATGAAGGTATCGCCCGCGCCGACGACATCGAACACGTCGGTGACTGCCGGTGCCGGGCTGAAGGCCGGGCCGCCCTCCGGCTCGTAGAAAACCGCGCCTGCGCCACCGCGCGTAATCACCATGCCCACCGCCAGGCCCAGCTGACGAAACAGCGTTTCGGCGGCCTCGGCGAAGGCGGCATCCGTCGAGAGGTCGCGGCCCAGGTAGGCGGCGGCTTCGCTTGCGTTGCACTTGACGACACCAAAGCCGCGATACTTTTGCAGCGCGCCCTGCGCATCGGCGGTGAGCAGCGTATCGCCCGCACCCGCGCGGATGGCTGCCACCAGACCCTCGGTGAGCAGCCCGGTGTGATAGTCGCTGCACAGGATGGCGTCGGCGGGCTTCGCCTCGGCGATGCAGGCCAGCACGCGCGCGGCGGTCGCCTCGTCGATGGGCGTGCGACTGAGGGTATCGAGCCGGGCCAC
>CAYSVE010000108.1:10704-11874 GCA_964434365.1 uncultured Anaerolineaceae bacterium
CATGTGGGCCATCATGCGCGTTTTGACCGTCGTCGGGCGCGCGTCATCGATGAGCAGGCCGCTTGCGTCGATGCCCGCCACGCTTAGGCGTTCGCGCAGGCGGTCGGCGGCTTCGTCGGCACCGGTGAGGCCGATTTGCACTGCCGTCGCGCCCAGGGCAGCGATGTTCGCTGCCGGGTTGGCCGCCCCACCAGGGATGAGCCGCCGCTCGCGGAATTCCAGCACAGGGACCGGTGCCTCGCGGCTCATGCGGGTGGCGTCGCCGATGAGGTATTCATCGAGGATGACATCACCGACGACGAGCACGCGGTTGGCCTTCAGTTTGGGGATGAGGGAGAGCAGGTCGGTGTGGGGCATACGCAAGTCCGGCGCTTTTTCGGGCGGACACGTGGGGTCCGCCCCTACACCGGTCATCGCCGGGTAGGGACGCGCTTCGGCGCGTCCGCTGGTGTACGATAATGTGCGAATGAGGGTAACACAGAAAGGGCCACTTTTGACGGACAAACGCGACGAGGGGTTGCGCCTGCTGCGCGGGCCAATCGACGACGCCGAAGCCGAGGCCGTAGCGGAAATCTTCGCATACGATACCGGCCTTACACACCTGCCCCACGACATCGAGCGCTTTCGCAACGTGCGCGTGCTCGACCTGGCGACGAACACGCTGACGCGAATCCCGCGTACGATTGCCAAGCTGCACCAGCTAGCGTTCCTGTATTTGCACGAGAACCACCTCACCGACCTGCCCCCGCTGCCGCCGAACGTCCGCTATTTGAATGTAAACCGCAACGGCTTCACGATTTTTCCGTCGGTGGCGCGCAGCCTCGTCGAGGTACGCGCGGAGTCCAACCGCATCACAACGATTCCGCCGCAGGTGGGCCACATGGAAAACCTGCGCGAGTTGCATCTGCGCGGCAACGGCATCGATGCGGTGCCGGAAGATCTATGCTACGCGACGAACCTGCGCGTGCTCAACCTGCGCGAGAACCGCATGACCGCGCTGCCGCAGGCCATCGGCAAGTTGGCGCACCTGCTGTACCTCGATTTGCGGGGCAACGACCTGCGCACCCTGCCGGACGCCGTCGCGGAGCTGCCACGCCTGGAAAAGCTGGACCTGCGCTGGAACCACAATTTGCGCGCCGACGGCTGGGTCGATGCGTTGCGGGGGCGGGG
>CAYSVE010000109.1:0-11789 GCA_964434365.1 uncultured Anaerolineaceae bacterium
ACTAAAACGGCCGGGTCGTGCATCTGTGTTTTGATGGCGTTTTCGGGCGTAAAGGCGGTGTGCGTCGGCACCACCCCTGCCAAAATGCCACCACAACGCGCTGCGTAGTCCTTGTCTTCCATCGCGCGCCCGCCGATCATCCGCAGGGCGAGCAACCACAACCCGAGCAGTGCACGATTCTGAATTGCCGATACGATGAAATCCGACGAGCGCAGGTCCAGGTCGAAGGCTTGCCGCCAAAGTGCACGGTAATGCGACAAAAACACAGCGCTGAAGTCATTGGTGTGCAGCGCCTTCTCCGCGACAGACGCCGCGATACGGCCACTTTCGAGCGCAGTGTGGATGCCCTCGCCGTTTATGGGGTCGATGAAGCTACCCGCATCGCCGACGAAGAGAATGCGTTCGGCATAGTTCTTCGCGCTCGATTGATAGGTTGTGAGTGGCCACCCGACGATACGTCCTTCCATACGACAGCCGCCGAGGCGCTCGTTTGCGTATGGGTCGCGCTCGATGAAGCGCATCAGTTGCTCTCGCAGATTGATGTCGTAGCGTTTGTATGAGTCCTGCACCATCCCCAGCCCAACGTTGGCGCGTCCATTCCCCAGCGGAAAAATCCAGGCATAGCCAGGGAAATATCGTGCATCGAAGGCCATACCGGCCTCCGATGGGTCGCCCTCGACGCCCTCCATGTAGGCACGCAGCGCAACAATACGCGCCTTGGCATCGCGGTTGTCGAAGCCGAGCTTTTTGGCAAGCACCGAATGCGCGCCGTCGGCGGCAATCGCGAGCTTTCCGCGATACTCGACTCTCGATTGACCCTGCTTTGCCGAAACCACGACATCTTCACGTGTGACGTGGTAATCGGTAACCTGGCAACCCTCGACCGTGGTCACGTTGTGTGCTTGTGCCTGCCGAAACAGAATTTCGTCGAAGTCGTAGCGGCGTGAGGTGTACCCATATGGTGTGAGGTCGTCCATCTGCGGAATCACACCGTCGGTGATGTGTTCACCGTTGATATACATCGATGCCTTGTCGACTCGATTTGGCTTGGTGGCTTCGAGCGCATCCAGGCAGTTCATATGCCGCAGCACCCGAATCGAGCGCGGACTGATGAAATCACCACAGACCTTGTCTCGTGGAAAGGTGGCTTTGTCCAGCATCAGCACATCGAAGCCTGCCTGCGCCAGGCTAATCGCTGTCGCAGAACCGCCAGGGCCAGCCCCAATGACGATCACATGGTATAGTTTGTTATTCATGCCTTCCCTCCATCGGGTGGCCGGTTTGCAAGGGCATGGCGTATCGCCTCGGTGACGAACGGATCATCCGAACGGCGCATGAGGTGGGCTAGCGCTCCCCAGTGCTTCGGATTGCGCGTTTCGCCGAGCGCTAGCGAACCGATCATCAACAGGCAGACATCCCGCTCTCGATCGACAATGTCTAGCACAACGCGCACCACATCATCGCCGGGGTCGGTAGACAGCAACGCCGCAGCGGCACTCAACCGCACAAACGGATTCTCATCGTTGTGCGCGACCTTCCGTAGCCATTCCCTGTCACCGTGTTGCGCGATGACTTCGACTGCCACCGCCCGCACCACGCTTTCATCATGATCGACGGCGATTTTCGCAAGTGCCTGCCAGGGGTTGCCGGGCATTTTCGACGCGAGCTGCAACACCGCGATGTATTCGCGCGTAGTGATGCGTTCCGTCAAAATGGGTATCAGGTCAGTTTCGAGGAGGTCATGCGTGTAATCGGGCAGCGCGTTAATCGCCTCGACGCGTACTTGCGCGCTATCGTCGTTGAGCATCGCCCGCAGTTCATCGACAACACCATCGCATTCCACAAGCAGTCTCACGGCTAGCCAACGCAGCGTAGGATCGGCGGCGGCTAGGGCCGCACGCAGGTCGTCGCACTGCGGATTTTGCGCGAGGTGCTGGTATGTCGCCCGCCGCTCGTCGAGTTCCGGCGATACATCGCCGAGCAGTGCGATTTCCGCGTGCAATTGCGCTTCCAGGTCAAGCTTAACGCTGCCATCGGCGATGAACACTTCTATCGAATCTTGCAGGGCGAGGGTTACGTACTCGTTGAGCGACACGGTACCAGACAAATACAGGTAGAGTTGGGCTTGTAGCGGTTGCGGTTGCCCCCCGAACAACTTCATTTGCGCCTGTAGCGTAACCGGAACCCGCGCTTGTACATCGTAGTTACCGCGATCTTTCGGGGTGAAGGTCGCGTTTGGGGGCTGTATGCCGTCCTCTAGCCGGACTTCGATGTCGGTCAGTTCTACGCCGAAGGCCAGTTCGTACGGCGTCGACTGCATTTCCAGCGCGAGCACCCGCACATTGATTGCATCCAGGCCAAAGGTGAACCATCCGGTCGTGTGTAGGCGTGCGCTACGCCCGGCAAAGGTCAGGGCTATCGATGAATCCGACAGGCGTGCGTGCAATTGGCTGGTGGCGCTTAGCCACAGGACGCAAGTGCCGAACTTGGTCGGCATCTCCGGCTCATCGTATCCTTCCATCAAAAAGTCGAAGCTGCCTTGCAGATGAATCGCACTATCGACCAACGACCCGGCAACCTGTAACGTCGGGTGGAAGCGCACATGTTGACGATCGCCCGGCATCACGACATCCATATCGACCGTGAGGGGCACAGTGCCGCGAACATCGGTGTGGTCGCCATCCCCCTTCCGCAAGCGTCCAATAGATGGTTCGACATCGTTTCGGCTCACACGCAGGTTTTCGATCCTCGCGATGAAGCCATCGGGGAAAGGCAGCGCGAACGGCGCACCCTCAAGATTGACATGCGTGATGCGAAATGTGGTATCGGTGACCTCTACCGTGAACGTACCAGTGAACGCCACCTCGAACTCACACATCACCAGCATGACGTAGGCCGTGTTCGGGCCGAGCATGTCATCGAGGAAGAATGGCACCGCGACCTGTTCTGTCGTGAGGGGTTGGCCGTCGATCATGAACCGCTCCCCGGTATCGCAATTTGATACAGCAGGCTCTCGCCGTCATCGGTGAGCAACCGCATATGATCGATTTGCACTGCACGAAGCGTCAGGGTTTGCAATTGCGGCGTCGCGAGCTGTGCGGTCGTCTGTGCGACGAGCGTATCGCTATCGTAACCCTGTAATACGAGCGGCCCACGGGCGTAGTGGGCGCTACGCACCTGTACCCAGGGGACCGGATAGGGGAGTGCGATCAAGATGCCACCCCCTGGTATTTCTAGCTTGGGCCGTCCGTCGGGTATCCCCCAACTCACCACTCGCACCGATGGGTGCGACAACGGCGTATACGAGAAGCCGTCTTTTTCGAGGCACGGGGCGAACTCGGCACCGGGCCGCAGGTCGGCAAATGTCGACTCGCGGTGTGCATTCGTGTAACCACCGGCCTGCGCCATTTCGAAGACCGTCCGCCGGGTGCGCGCGACGACACCCAACAGGATGTAGAACAACACGGGGCGAGGCTGTTTCTTGGAGCGGTGGCTTTCCTGGGGCATATGGATAATCGGTCTCGTTAGCGCGTCGGTGAATCAGGATCGTCGACGGGGTCGTCCGCACCGAGATCGATCGAATCGAGGTTGGCAATGGACCACAGCACACTACTCGCCTTGTAGAGCGGGTTAGTGCCAATGAGGGTTTGCCAACGTTCGCTTTCGTCGGTCGCCGCGAACTCACGTCCGTCGTGGTACAACTGTTTTAGCCACGCCGCGAACATCCGCGACCCACCGCGCGCAAGCGCAAACATCATGTCATCAACTGCCTCAAGGTCTGGCTGTCGCTGGTGCGGGTTGGTGTACGCGTGACCGTTCGTGTGGTGATGCCCGTTTTCGTCGTGGTGCATGGTTGCGTTCTCCGAATGTATTATTCGCCCGAATGGCCGTTTTTTGCACGATCGTGTTGCGGTTCGTCTGGCGCAAGCCCGGCCATGAACATGCGATGCAACAAACTCCGTTGTCGACCGACCGCGCCCAATGTGACTGCCATCAGCGCGTTGCCGCGTTCGCTCTGGTGTTGTGCCTGAAGGAGCTTCTTGGCACTCATATGCGTGTGCACATCGTCGTGCCCATCGTTTGCAGTCATAAGCGGCTTAATCTCCGTGTTATAGTTTACGATTCACCATGTAGTCCACAAGTACACGCAGGAAGCTCCGCGCCTCCGAGGCTGCGATGGCCGTCAACCGGTAATCGAGGATGTAGCTTGCGTGATGGGCGAATCGCCAGGCGATGTCCCGCGCAAAGTCGATGCTACCCAGGTCGTCCATACGCGCGAGTATCCACACGATATCATCCGCGCGCTTGTCATCACGCGGCGTGTTCAAAATATCGATCAGGCGTAGTTTGTCGTCGGTGGGCATGTTGTGCAGCACATGCAACAACATGATGGTGCGCTTGCCCTCCCACAGGTCGCCTGCGGCTTCTTTGCCGTACAGGCGCACATCGCCCTTCAAGTTGAGGATGTCATCCTGTATTTGGAACGCTAACCCCAGGTGATAGCCAAAACTGTTGAAAAGGTTCACATCGCGGATGCCCGCCCCGCCGATTATCGCGCCGATGCGGCATGGGGTGATGCAGGTGTACCATCCGGTCTTCTTCAGGCACATCCTGAAGTAATCTTTGTATTGCAGTTGCCATGTGGCGTGCTCTACCCAGCCGAGTTCGATGGCTTGCCCCTCGACGGATTGCAGCACCATCCAGTTGATCTCTTCGAAGATGCGCTGCGTTTTCTCGGCACCGAGCACACTGAAGTTATCGAGTAGCGCTCGCAGCGTAAGGACGTTCATCGCATCGCCAGCGTTTATCGCCAGCGGAATGCCGTACTTCACATGGAGTGTGGGGGCACCTCGGCGCAGGTGTGATCCGTCTTCGATGTCGTCGTGCACCAGGAACGCGTTGTGGAATAGTTCGATCGCAACTGCGGAGTTCAGTGCATCGGAGCGACGACCGCCGAAGGCCTCGCACGTACTCATACATAACGAAGGGCGGAAGGCTTTACCGCCTCGCATCGGGTAGTCGAGGATAAGTTCGCGTAGGGTGTCGTTAGGTAGGTGGGTTGGAATGCGGCGAATTAGCTCGGCCAGTGTGACCTGACGATACGCTTCGAGCTTCGTCTTGAGCCACGTTTCACCATATTCGCGGTGTTGTTGTGCTTCCATCCCCACAATCCCGTCTGGATAACACGAATGCAATAAGTTTACATCTTTTCGATTCCACCATATGGCAAACCGATATGGGTGTCAAGCAAGGTTCTGTTAGCACAGTTATTATTGATAGCCTAATTAACCGACCTAAAACCCACTACGATACCAATTCAAATCCTTGGCCCCGTAAGATGCCCACCTTAGGGGAAAGCATGGGGCCCATCGGCCCCACGCCTGTTAGAAATTTTCGAGATGTGGATCGCTCGCGGGGTGTTAGCTTACATCGCGGTAAATTTGCGTGAGGATGGCAATTTCGTCGAAAACTGTCCACTCACGCTCGAAGATTCCATCTTTCACCCAGTAGTGCGATACGCCCAACACGCGAACGCGCTTGCCACTTGGGTCACCGTATTTGCTGTAGCCATCGTGTGTGCCAACGAGGCTCCATCGCACAGCCACCCGATACCGCCCGTCACTGTCCACGTTCCAGTAGATATGGTCGAGGTTCATTTTCGCGTCTGGGAGGGCTACGATCATCGACATAACGAAGGCGAAATAATCGGCCTGCCCATGAATCCAGCGATCGGGCACGGTGTAGCCAATATAGTTCGGCGCGAAATAGTCGCGGATAAGGTGGAAGTAGCGCCAGTTCCAGATTTGCTCTAACGTTTGGCGCACAAACACTTCGATATCGAAATCGGCATCATTGGGGCGCGCCAATGGCGTGGGGGCATTATGGCCCACCGTACGCTCACCCGCCCCCCCGGCAACAAGCGACGCCCCCGCAGGCGTCGGCAATTGCGCGAGCTTCTTCGCGAATGCGTGTGGGTCTAGCCCAAGTTGCAACACCATTGCCATATAGTCACGGACGAGCCACTCCTCACACACTCGGTTCTCTTTGACGAAGCAGTTTGCGACGGTGGCATAACGAATTTTGCGACCCGTCGGCGGGCCGTATACACTGTAACCGAGGTGCGTACCCACCCCTGTGACGCGATGCGAGGTGTGGAAACCCTCGATATCATCGCCCGCCCAAATCACATCATCGGCGTAGGCACGGCGGTCGGGGAAGGCTGACAGGAAGTTGATCGATGCGGTTATCATCGCCTCACGGCTGTACAGATAGCCATCCGCCATGTGGACCGTCGCGTTGTGGCGGTAGTGGGTGTAGATGAGGCCCATACCCCACTGCTCCCAGATTTTGTGTGTGGAGCGCACGATATAATCTACGATGTCCACATAGTCATCATCGAAGCCGTTAAGGCGCTGATGTTTTTTGGTACCGGGGTTCATCAATCGAGAAATATCGACGTGGTCGTGTACCGTCGTGATGCGGCTGGGCGGCCCGTTGGCGTCCTCTGGCTTCGGCGAAGGTGGCTGTGATGGGTCCAAAATAAGTCCTCGTTTCGAGAATAAACTCACCCGAATGCGTTATTGCATCAACCACGTTCGCATGGCCGATGAGATGATCTCAGGTTGCTCCAGCGTGCTAAGATGACCACAATTGGGCACGATGCGTAACGTCGCATTTGGGATTTGCATCGCCATGTCGCGGTGCATTTCTGGCGTGCACAAATTATCGCGGTCTCCCGTCAAAACAAGCGTCGGACAGTCGATGGCGGACAGGGTCGGGCGGCTATCTGGCCGGTTGATCTGCGCTTCGATTTGGTTGATGAATCCCTGCACGCCTACCGCCTCGGCCATCGTGAGGACCTGCGCGCGCAACACCATGTCCTTCTGATGATCGGGATGCAGCATCGTATCCTTGAGGTGGTCGGTCGTTACTTCGCGGAACTTACCGTTCAGGGCTATTTCGACAAGGTGCCGCTGTTGCTCGCGCCTCGCTGGCGAGGCGGGCATCGGATTGGTGTTGAGCAGCGCCATATGGCTAACCGCAGACCTATTCTGCCTCCACACCTCGAAGGCGACGATACCACCAAAAGACAACCCTGCGAGCGCGAACGGCTGTGGCATCACACCGAGAATGTACCGCGCGATACCGGCTAGATCACTGTGTTGCGTTACATCGATCACGCACGGGTCGGCAATGTCGCTAAGCACCTCTACCTGACTGGCCCACAAAATCTCGTTACACAGCGTCCCCGGCAGCAGCGCGAGCGGTATGCGAGCCATCAGCGGTTGGCACGCGAGACGCGCTGTTGCAGTTGCTTCTGAAGGTCTTTCGAGTGCGCCCGAGCCTGTTTGAATTGCTGCATCGTCACATCGGGTTGGTTGAGCACGTCGAGAAACACCCGCTCGCTTTCCATGAAATCGCCAGCGGCGTCTGCCACCTCGGTCGCAATGTCACCGGGGATTTGCGTGATGCCGTTTCGATCGGCGTGCAGAAGATCATCCGCGTAAATGACGAGTCCGCCGATTTCGACCGGTTGATATAGCCCCAACAGATGAAAATACCCGTGCGAACAGATTTCGCCGTTGGTGAAAATTTGGAAGCCGCCCAATTCATCAACTTGATCGATGTCGCGCCCGGCCCCGTTGGTGACAAGCCCCTTCGCGCCGAAACGCTTATACGACGTACACATGATTTCGCCGAACATGGCCGCAACAGGTGGATCATCGAGATCCTGTATAACGACGATCGGTGGGCCTGAAAGCGTGGAAAAGCGCTCGACTTGATCTTCCAGCCAATTGTAGCCCTCCGCCGACTGCTGTGGCGGATATGTCGATCGTGCTACTGCGGTTGCTGCGTAGCCTACGATGGGCGGCATCTCTGGGAAGTTCGCACGGATGCGTGGGTTCTTCACGTAGCCGGTATGCTGTGGGCGCACATCGAACAACTCGATAACGTTGCAAATCGTTGGCGTGTCGTACCCGGTGAGTTTTGCAAGCGTTGCATCGTCGCTCACTTGACGGCCCCCATTGTCAACCCGTTGACCACGTTCTTGCGAATGAACATCGCCATGATGAAGATCGGCACCATCACGACCAAACCGGCAGCGGCCATCTGCTCCCACATGATGCCTCGCGCGCCGCTCGTTGTCATCAGCGCGACCTGCATCGTGCGCATCTCACGACCGATGATGAGCGCAAACAGGAACTCGTTCCAGGACATAATGAACGAGAACACTGCTGCCACGAGCACGCCTGGGCGAACAAGCGGCACAGAAACGAACCATAACACCTGCCACTCGTTGCAGCCATCGACGAAAGCTGCCTCTTCGATTTCCTCGGGCAGCGCATCCACGAAACCTTTGATCATCCAGATGGCGTATGGCAACACGATGGACATGTTCACGAGGATGAGACCTGCACGCGTACCCAACAACGGCTGACCGAATATCTCCAGCCGCTGGAACAGCGTAAAGAACGGTATCGCGACGATAATCGCGGGGATAAACTGCGTCGTCAGCACCCACACGAGCAACACCTTGCTCGCCGGGAAGCTGTACCGGCTGAAGACGTAGGCGGCCATCGTCGCTAACGGTATAGCGATCAACACCGTCACACTCGACACGATGACGCTATTGAGCACGCTTGGCCCCATGTTACGGCCCACCTCGCCCCGCTCGCGGTCCGTACCCTCGTTGATGATGACCGAATCATCGGAGAAGATAATGCGGAAGTTGTCGAGCGTCGGCGTAAAGATCACATCGGTGGTGTAGGTTTTCTCTTGTGGCTTGAAGGCCGTAATCGCCAGCCACACGATGGGCAGCATGATGAACCCGATGACAAAAAGCAAGCCGCTGAACTCTGCGAGTGCGCCAACCCGTTCGCGGAGGGCGCTATCGCGGGTACCGGCAGCGTCGTGCTGTTGATTTTGTTCGATAGATTTTGCTTGTACAGCCATTGGTATCGATCCTTACGCTGGTTGCCGGTTGAGGACAAGGCTGACGTAAACTGCCGCACAAATCGTCAACACAATGACGAGGATATACGCCATTGCGGAGGCGTAGCCGATATCTAAGCCACGAACAAAGCCGACATTGTGGATGTAAAAGTTGATCGTTTGTGTCGCGCGGACGGGACCACCGCCCGTCATCGTCACCACCTGGTCGAACATTTTGAGGCTGAAGATCGTCTTCAGCATCGTCACGATGAGGATTACGGGGCGCAGCAGCGGCAGCGTGATCCGAAAGAACATCTGGAAGACATTTGCCCCGTCGATGCGGGCCGCCTCGAAGATTTGCCCGTCGATAGACCCCAGCGCGCCGACGAACATCAGCGCGATAAGTGGTGCCCAACCCCACACCTCACTCATCGCGAGCATAAACAATGCCCAGAACTGGTCGCCGAGCCACACGATTTCGTTACTCACAAGTGGAATATCGACCAAAGGTACCAGGTTGACGGTCCATAGCAGCCCATTGATGGGCGCGACGATTCCTCGGTCGATCAGCAAATCGTAGATGCCATAGTTCTCGTTGAGCATGAAGCGCCAGCTATAGCCTTTCAGCGCTGGGCTAACCGCAAACGGGAAAATCAGCAGCACTTTTGTAAGCGTGTGCAGCTTGCCGCCCTTTTGCACCAGCATCGCAATCGCAAGGCCGATGACGACACTCAAGACCACACTCAACACCGTAAACCAGAAGGTCACATTCAGGCTATTGATGAAACGACGGTCGCCGAAGGCATCGATATAATTTTCGAAGGTCAATAAACTTGGGTCGAAAACAAAAAAGGACTCGCCCGCGCTACCCAGGCGCAAGGCCCACTCAGGTTGGCGGCGCAACGAGTACTCGTGGAAGCTGAAAAACAGGGCTGCCAGTAGTGGGTAGGTTGTCGTGGCTGCAACGAGCATCAATGCAGGGGAGAGCAGCGCCCACACAATCGTCTTGTTGGTACGTAACATATCCGCCTCCTCGAAAAATAATTTAGACAGGGGTTCTATTGTTACGAACCCCCGTTGCTGTATCTATCTCATGTTAGTGCCGTTGGGCAACCAACTTACTCGTAGTAACCCGCATCTTCGAGGATGGCGCGCACATCTTCGGCAGCGAAGTCCAACACTTCCTGCACATCGGCGTTTTCGTCGACGGCCAACTCATTAATCGCTTCCGCCAGGATGGGGATCATCTCGGTGTACTCGGGGATGAGCGGAATCGTGCGGGCATCGGCCAGAATGTTAGACGCAACACCCTGCAACCCGTCGTGAACTTCGTTCACTTCCTCATCGGCCAGCACAGAGAGGCGCACGGCCACGTTGGTGTCGATGGCCGGGTCACTGGCATCGAGCACCACGCGTCGCTCGGTGACCGGGTGTGCCAGCCACTTCAGGTATTCCAGGGCAGCCTCTTGCGCGTCGGACTGAGCCAGCACGCCCGTCGGCCACAGGTAACCGTAGGAGGCCTGTTCGCCACCATCCCAGCCCGGGGCCGGCGCAAACGCCGCATTTTCGGCGACTTCCGGCACTTCGCTGTTGGTCAGGCGGCTGGCCATCCACCACCAGCCGACGAACATCGCCGAACGGCCTTGCACCATTTCCTGGTTGGCTTCCTGCTCGGCAAACGCCACGGCAGACGGTATCGTGTACCCGTCGCGCAGGTAGCTGATGTATTGCTCAGTCGCAGCAATCCCTTCGGGCGTGTTGAAGGCCGGTTCGAAGTTTTCATCGATGATGTCGGCCCCGGCACCCCAAAGGTGGCTGTACCAATTGAAGAGGTTCTGGTCTACGTTGATGCCGTAGTACATCGAAATCGGCTCAAGGTCGGTGTTCTCGGCGATAACCGCAGCAGCGGCGCTCACGTCCTGCCAGGTTTGTGGCACGTCTAGGCCAAGTTCCTCGAACACATCGGCGCGGTACATCAGCATTTGCGGGTGGCCGCGCAATGGCAGGCCATAGACCGTTCCATCTTCGCTGTTCATGGTGATGGCACCCTGGTACGCCGGGGAATAATCTGCGAGATCGAAGCCCGCCTCGGCGATGAAGTCGTTCAGCGGCAGCAAGTTCGGCTGAATGTTGGTACCCCAGGCGTCTACCCACGCGACAACATCGAAGTCCGTATTCGGGTTATTGGCTTCCAGGTAAAGCTGCTCCTGGAAGGAGCCGAATGGCAGGTCACCCCAGGTAACGGTGATGCCGGTCATGGCGGTGAATTCTTCGTTGGTCTTCTGTGTTAGCGAGGCGAACTGCTGAGCAGTGCTGCAGCAAATCAAGAACTGAAGTTCGGTGCCTTCGAACGGACGATCTGGGTTAAGGCCGAAGGTGGCCGGGTCCATCACGTTTACATCCTGCGCGCTGATGGGCATCGCAAAGGCGACCACCAGCAGCAAACTTAGGACAATAGCGATAATACGCTCTTTCATGGTGTTGGCATACTCCTAAAAGTAACTAAATGTGTAGTTGCATTATAAGGGTGCGATGTGGTGAGTGCATTCGTATGCACCCACTCACCTTATAACAGTATTAGGCGACCCTGTCAAATTTTGGTGCCAACTCACTACGGAATTTCGCGATCCATACGGGCTTGCAAACGTTCCGTAAGCGATTGCTTCATCGCGTCATAGTTATCTGGCTTCACCATGCGTCCCTGCTCGTCGGAATAAAAGCCGATCGCCCTCGCTGCATCCTCCACCGACATGGCCCAGTACGGGTCTTTGCCCTCGAACACCTCGTGTTGATCCAACACCCCGAGGATGACACCACCTTCGGTTTCGGTCTGCTTCACCTCGAAGCGACGCCAC